>CADBLV010000022.1 GCA_902795555.1 uncultured Eubacteriales bacterium
GAAGGAAATGGCGGCCGGATATGAATGCGGCATGAGTCTTGAAGGCCATAACGACATCAAGGAAGGCGACATCGTCGAGTGCTTCATTATGGAGGAGATTCCGCGATAAATGAGTTTTGCCAGAATTGACAGAATATCCGAGGAGGTTCGCCGGGAGATTGACGCCATCATCCGCGAGGAGCTGGGCGATCCGCGGATCGACGGAACCTGGTCCGTGACGCGATGCGAGGTGACCGGGGATCTGCGGTATGCCAAGGTGTATGTGAGCGTGCTGGAGGACGACAAACGCGACGGCCTCATGAAAGCCCTGCAAAGCGCGAAAGGCTTTATCCGGAGATCCCTGGGGAAGCGGATGATCATCCGGTATACCCCCGAACTGATTTTTGTGCCCGACAGCAATATCGAGTACGGTGTGCATATCGCCAGCGTTCTGGCCCGAACCCGGAAGGAAACGGAGGAGCGGGATGGGGAACGAGATGAGGTGCGGGATGAAGCGGAATCCTGAAGCCGTCGGGCGGGAGATCCGGCAGGCCCGGACCATCGCCGTCTGCAGCCATATCAATCCGGACGGGGATACCCTGGGAAGCGCCGCGGCCATGGGGCTGGCGCTGAAGAGTCTCGGGAAAGAAGTGACACTGTTCTGCGACGGAAAGATTCCGGACAATCTGAGCTTTCTGCCCGGGGCGGACACCTTTCGCCGGCCCGACGGCACGGAAGGACCTTTTGACCTGCTGCTGGCCGTGGACATCAGCGATCAGGCAAGGCTGGGGCGGTGCGAAAGCCTGCTTTCGCGGGTGAAACGGACGGCGCAGATCGATCACCATCCCACGAATCCGCTTTTTGCGGACGTGAACAGCGTGGACGGGGATGCCCCGGCCACCTGTGTGCTGATCCGGGAACAGCTGAAAGAGCTGGGGGTTCCCCTGAACCGGGATCTGGCCATCTGCCTGTATACAGGGATGAGCACGGACACGGGGAATTTCTCCTTTCACAGCACCAACGCGGAAACCTTTGAAATCATGGCCGAGCTGATGCGGAACGATCTGCCTCTGAGCACGCTGAGCCGGATCCTGTTCCGGGAGCGGGCCCAGCCTCAGGTTCTGCTCATGGGCAGGGCCATCAACAGCCTGCGCTATTACGCGGAGGGCCGGATTGCCGCGATGAAGCTGACGGCCCGGGATTTCGCGGACTGCGACGCGCTGGCGGAGCACGCGGACACGATCGTCAATATCGGGCTGGAAACCGTGGGAACCGATATGGCCCTGTTGGGCCGGGACGCGGAAGAAGGCATGGTCAAATTCAGCCTGCGGGCCAAATCTCCCCAGCGGATCGACGATGTGGCGCAAAGCCTCGGCGGGGGCGGCCATCCGCAGGCCTCCGGCGTCACCATGCCCGGGCCTCTGGACGAGGCATTGGCGCGGGTGGTGGCGGCCATGATGAAGAAGTTGGACGGAAACGGAGCAGCATGAACGGATATCTGAATGTCAACAAGCCGTCGGGAATGTCCAGCGCCGCCGTGGTGGCGGTGATTCGGCGCCTGACGGGGGAAAAGCGGGTCGGTCACGCCGGCACGCTGGATCCGGACGCCGCGGGTGTACTTCCTGTGATGACAGGAAAGGCGACGCGGCTTTTTGATTATCTGACGGACAAGGAGAAGGAATACCGGGCGGTGGTGGCCTTCGGAAGCAGTACCGACACCCAGGATGCCTCGGGAAAGGTGCTGGAGCGGGGGGAGAACTATCCCTCTCTGGAACGGATCCGGCAGGAGGCGGAAAAGCTCACCGGAGACATCCGGCAGAAACCCAGCGCCTACAGCGCGATCAAGGTCGGGGGGAAACCTCTGTATGTCCGGGCCCGGAAGGGCGAGGACGCGGAAGCGCCCGAGCGCACGGTGCATATCGAAGAAATCAGGGTCGAGGGAGAGACGGAGGACCACGGGGCGGAGCTGGTGGTGCGATGCGGACGGGGGACGTATATCCGCACTCTCTGTCACGATCTGGGCGTGCTCTGCGGATGTCCGGCGCACATGCGGAGCCTGATTCGGACGAAAAGCGGTTTTTTTACTCTGGAGGATGCTTTAACCCTGGAGGAGGCCCGGGAGATGGCAGCGGCGGGAACGCTGGAAAGCCGGATCATCGGGCCGGATGTGCCCCTGGGCCATCTGCCGGCGGTGGAGGTGCCGGAGCGGTTTGCCCGGGCCGTGGCCGCCGGGGCGAAACTGCCCGCCGGGGCGATCCTGAACGGAGAAATGCCGGCGGAGGACGTTCCGCTGCGGGCGTATCTGCGGGGAGCGTTCTGGGGTATTCTGGTCCGACGGGGCGGGGAGCTCGTCTGGCGGGCTCAGATCGCCCCCGAAAAGGAGGGAACGGGAGTATGCGGGTAATCCGGCAGAGCAGGGACATCTTTTTTCCCCGGGTGATCGCCCTGGGCACCTTCGACGGGGTGCATCTGGGTCATCAGCGCCTTCTGGAAACCGGCAGGGAGCTGGCGGACCGATATGGGGCGAAGCTCCGGGTCTGCACTTTTGACAGACACCCTCTGTCCGTGCTGCGGCCGGACAGGACCCCCCGGGAGCTGACCTCGATTCTCATGAAGGCGAAAATCATGGCCCGGATGGGCGTGGACGAGATGCAGCTGATTCCGTTTGACCGGCGGGAGGCCGACCTTTCGCCGGAAGAATTCCTGACGCAGCTCCGGAAAAGCGTCCGGGTTCGCGCGGTCGTGGCCGGATGGAATTATACCTTCGGCAAGGGCGGTCTGGGAACGGCGGAAACCCTGCGGGCCGACGGAGAGCAGCATGGGTACGAGGTCGTGATTGTGCCGCCTGTGACCACCGCTGATGGACGGGTGATCTCCTCCTCCGCGATCCGGGAGGCGCTGGCGGCCGGGGACATCGCGGCCGCGGAGGAAATGCTGGGCAGACCGCTGCCCTGAATCGGGATGGCTGGAATGGTTTAAAAACATCCGTTCCGCTCCCTTGTCATGCCACGGATCAGCGTGATATAATGCTTCTGTATGCAGACTATGACCGAGGAGGAAAACGATGCCTACCACCAAGTTTGACAAGGAATCTATTAAAAACGCGATTGTGGGAA
>CADBLV010000023.1 GCA_902795555.1 uncultured Eubacteriales bacterium
CCACCGCCTTGGTAATATAGCTGATCTCGCCCAGGAAATAATTGCTTCCCATGTTCCACAGCACGGTGACGGCTATGCAGAACAGAAAGATCAGCGGCAACAGGAATGAATCCATCGTCAGCATCAGCACGACGGTGCACAGGGCCACGGCGATGGCCACATAGATGGCTTCCTGATCTTCGACCAGCCGGCGGGTATCGGTCACGACCGCGGAGAGCCCGCTCACAAAGGTCTTTTCTCCGGCGATCTTCCGAACCTGATCGATGGCTTCCATGGTCTCCTCGGAGGAAGATCCTTCATCAAAGAAGACGGCGGAAAGCATGCAGCCGCCCCGGTTAAACTTCTCCCGGAGCTCCTCCGGAATGATCTCCACGGGGAGCATCCCCTTTGTCAGGGAGGAGTATCCGATCACGGAATCCACATGCGGAATCTGCTTCAGGGCGTTTTCCATTTCTGCCTGATCCTTCAGGGACATGCCCTCTGTGACCAGCAGGGAAAAAGCCCCTTTGCCGAAATCCTTCAGCAGAATCTCCTGACCCTGAACGGTCTCCAGATCCTGCGGAAGATAATACAGCAGGTCGTATTTGGTTCTGGTGCGGACCATCCCCAGCACAGACGGCACCACCAGCGCAAGGCAGAGGATGATGACGAGCACTCTGTGCTGAACCAGCCCTTTGGTAAACCCTTTCATTTCCTGATTCCTCCTATCCGATGTTATTGAACATCGTGTTGACTTTCTCAACATGGTGGATTATAATAGCCTCCGTGATCGAAATCAATAATCAGATTGAGGATCGATCGTGCAATAATCAACGGAACGGGATCCGGCGTTCGGATAATCGACAAAAATGCCGAAAGTGTTCAGGAAAGAGGGAAGATCCATGGAAGAGCCCAGAAAAGAGGACCGGCGCGTAAGACGGACGAAAAAAATGCTGACTCAGGCCCTGACAAAGCTCATGCAGGAGAAGCAGATTAAAGAGATTACGGTCAGGGAGCTGACCGACCTGGCGGATATGAACCGGGGCACTTTCTACCTGTATTATCGGGATGTCTATGACATGCTGGAAAAACTGGAGGACGGCATGTTTGAGGCCCTGGACAACATCGTCGTTCTGCATGAGACGGACGCGGCCCGGCAGGAGACCAAACCGATCTTGCTGGATGTATTCCGCTTTGTCGAAGAAAACCAGGAAATCGTCCGCGTGCTGCTCAGCCCTCACGGCGACATGAAATTCCTGCATCGGCTGTATGAAGTCATCCGGGAAAAGTGCCTCACGGGATTTTTGTTTGATGACGCGTCGGAGATCAAAGATGAAACGGATTTTGATTATCGCTTCAGCTTTGTGATTTACGGCGCGGCCGGGCTGATCCGCGCCTGGGTGAACCGGAACTGCGAGGAGCCCGCCGTTCAGATGGCCGAACTGGCGGACGCCCTGATCCGCCGCGGCAGCCTGTAAATCCGCAGGCTTTATTTGTAGATGGGAATATGGTATGATCTGTGGGGGATAGCCGGAAGGTCATCCATTTCGTGAGCTGACGACAAATCGGAATGATGGGGGAAGCAGTCATGCGGAAAAAAGGAACGATCAGAAAGCTCAGCTGTATCCTTCTGGCGGCACTTTTTCTGCCGGTCATTTCCATGGCGGAGGGGGATCCATTCTATGCGTGAAATATCTATTACAGAGATCGGATCTGTCTGCATCGGTCAGACCGAAAATTCCGAAGCCGCTACCGGCTGTACGGTGTTCATTGCGCCGGAAGGAATGCGCGCCGGGCTGGATGTGCGGGGCGGCGGACCTGCCAGCCGGGAGAGCCAGCTGCTCAATCCCCTGATGGCTGCCCCAAAGATTCACGCCATTGTGCTGGCCGGCGGCAGCGCCTACGGTTTAGGCGCGGCGAATGGGGTCATGCAGTATCTGGAGGAACACGGGATCGGCTATGATACAGGCTATGCCCTGGTGCCTCTGGTCGCGCAGTCCGATATTTATGATCTGTCCGTGGGCGATGCTTCTGTCCGCCCCGACGCCGCGATGGGTTACGAAGCCGCCCGGCTGGTCATGGAGGCTCCCAATTATCGGGATGGGAATTACGGCGCCGGCTGCGGCGCGACAGTGGGGAAATTAGCCGGAATGGACTTCTGCATGAAGTCCGGTATCGGCAGCTACGCGATCCGGATGGGCGAACTGAAAATCGGCGCAGTCGTGGTTGTGAATGCCCTCGGAGATATTTATGACTGGCGGACAGGAACACAGATTGCCGGCATGCTGAACGAAGACAGGACCGGCCTGCGTTCCACCCTGGCGTATATGCGCGGCAGTTATGAGGTTGTCGAGAACAAGTTCACAGGCAATACGACCCTTTGCGTCGTTTTGACGAACGCCCGCTTCGATAAGGCACAGCTTTGCAAAATCGCCGGGATGGCTCACGACGGATATGCCCGTTCCATTAACCCTGTCCATACATCCGCCGACGGCGACAGTATTTACGCCGTATCCATCGGGGAGATTGCAGCGGATCAGGACCTGGTCGGGACGCTGGCCGCGGAAGTGGTCAGCGAGGCCATTACACGGGCCGTGACCCATGCGGAAGGCGCCTATGGATATCCTGCCATGCGGGATCTTCAGCCATAATAGAGAACCTGTTTGGATTAACAAATGGAGGTAGCAAAGGATGATTAAAATCTACGGGATGCCAACTTGTCCCTATTGCGATTATGTTCACAAACAGATCGTGGGACGTGAGGACGAATTCGAATACATCAACATCGGAGAAAATATCCGGAACATGAGTGCTTTTATTCGACTCAGAGATACGAATGATGTTTTTGATCATTGCAAAGAGATCGGCGATGTCGGTATTCCGGCATTCGTGTTTGATGATGGGAAAGTGTCCATCGATCCTGCAGACGCGGGACTGATCGAATACGGTTCTCCGAATGCCTGCTCTGTTGAGGATCACAGGAGCGGGCGGAAAGGATGTTGAGGAGGATTCTGCCATGAGTGAGCGACCGAAAGAAAAACGCGAACAGGAATGGAATGATGAGATTCCGGATGAAGAGAACGAACAGCCGGAATCCTACGAAGAAACATATCGGGACGGCAGCGCCAAAAACGAGTGCTGG
>CADBLV010000024.1 GCA_902795555.1 uncultured Eubacteriales bacterium
ATCCGCGGAAATGTCCATGGTGGTTTCCGCGCCCCGGTGCACTCCCCCGATTCCTCCGGTGGCGAAAACGCGAACGCCCGCCATGGCCGCGCCGATCATGGTCGTGGTCACCGTCGTAGCGCCGTCCGCGCCCCGGGCCAGCAGCACCGGCAGATCCCGTCGGCTCGCTTTGGTAATCTCCAGTCCCTTTCGGCCCAGATATTCAATCTGCTCCGGGGTACATCCGACCGTCAGCCTGCCGCCCAGAATGGCCACCGTCGCGGGAATCGCACCGTTTTCGCGGATGATCTTTTCCACATTCATCGCGGTTTCGGCATTCTGAGGCCAGGGCATGCCATGGGAAATAATGGTGGATTCCAGCGCCACCACCGGCTTTCCGGCGCTCAGCGCTTCCTGAACCTCAGGGGATACGGATAAATAACAGCGATCGTTTTTCACTTTTGCTTCGCTCCTTTGATACAACTTTCCATTCTGTGGGATCTGCTTTTTGCGGGATCCGTCTGAAGCATCCTGCGGTTTAATCCCATGCATAATTGTACGCTCATGTCGATCCGGATTCAAGCGTTTTTCCGGATTTCCGGCTGCAGCCTTTCCGGATTTCCAGGCTGTGGTATTCCCTGATTTCCCACTGTAGCCTTTCCGGATTTCCCGGCTGTGGTATTCCCTGATTTCCCGGCTGTGGTATTCCCTGATTTCCCGGCTATTGCCTTTCCGGATTTCCCGGCTGCGCCCTTCTTGTTTTCCGGGTTCTTTCGTCCTATAATAGGATAATGTTGTTCCGAACGAAAGGAGAGCCGATTGTATGAACGCCTGGCTGAACCGTTTTCCCCTGAACCTGTGTCCTTCCGACTTCACGCCCTCCCAGATTGCTGCGCTTGAGCTGAAAAACAGCCTGCCCGAAACCGAAGTAACAATCGTTGTCTCCCCGGACATGGGGGAGGCCTTCCGTGTTTCCGGACACGGGGACGCCTTCCGGCTCACCGGCGGTGAAACCGGCGTGCTGTACGGCGCCTGGTTCCTGATTCAATCTCTCGCCGCAGGAGCGGATCTTCCGGAGGAAACGGAAAGCGCCCCTCGCTATGCCCTGCGGATGATCAACTGCTGGGACAATCCCGACGGATCGGTGGAGCGGGGATATTCGGGAAAAAGCCTTTTTTTCCGAAACGGAAAACTTGATTATGATCCGGAGCGCATTCAGACCCTCGCCCGCCTCATGGCTTCCGTAGGACTGAATGTGGTATGCATCAACAATGTGAATGTGCACGAACCCGCTCAGGAGCTCATCGGCAGGGATATCGCCGATCTGGCTGCCCTGGCCGCGCTGTTCCGACCATTTGGGGTTCGGCTGATGGTGTCCATTGATTATTCCCAGCCCATGCGTGACGGAATCCCCACCGCCGATCCCCTGGATCCCCGGGTTCAGTCCTGGTGGAAGGAAACCGCCCGACGGGTATGGGAACGGATTCCCGATCTGGCCGGTTTCCTCGTGAAGGCAGACAGCGAAGGCCGCCCCGGGCCCTTCACCTATGGCCGCAATCACGCGGAAGGCGCAAACATGCTGGCGGATGCCATCCGGCCCTACGGCGGAATGCTGGTGTGGCGATGCTTTGTGTACAATTGCCGGCAGGACTGGCGGGACACAGGCACGGACCGGCCCAAGGCCGCATGGGAGCATTACGCGCCTCTGGACGGGCAGTTTGCTGAAAACGTCATCCTGCAAATCAAGCACGGTCCCTTTGATTTTCAGGTTCGGGAGCCCCTGAGTCCCCTGCTTCTCGGGATGGATCACACCCATAAGGCTCTGGAGCTGCAGCTGGCTCAGGAATACACCGGACATCAGATTGATATCTACACCATGATGCCCATGTGGCGGGAAGTTTTCGCCGAGATGCCCGAAGATCGGATCACAGCCATCGCGGCGGTGTCCAACTGGGGAGACGACGCGAATTACACCGGGCATCCCCTGGCCGCGCTGAATTTCTATGCTTTCGGTATGCTGGCCTGGCATCCCGATATGGATCCGGAAAGGGTCACGGAAATGTGGATTCGCCTGACCTACGGCTTCACGCCGGAGGAGGAAGCAAAGTTGAAAAACCTGCTGCTGTCCTCCCGCCGAACCTACGAAAAGTACACGGCTCCGCTCGGAATCGGATGGATGATCACCCCGCATGATCATTACGGCCCCAACCCATCCGGATACGAATATGATCTGTGGGGAACCTATCACAAAGCGAACCGGGACGCGGTCGGAATCGATCGAACGGAGACAGGCACCGATTTTCTCGGCCAGTATCCGCCGTCTCTCCGGGAAAAATACCGGGATCCCCACACCTGTCCGGATCTTTATCTGCTGTTTTATCACAGACTTCCCTATACGTTCCGAATGAACGACGGCCGAACGCTGATTCAGCGAATCTATGATGATCATTTTGAGGGTTATAAGGAAGTTTGTGCGATGCGCGAAACGCTCGCAGCCCTGCCCTTCCCGGAGGAAGACCGAAAAGAAATTCTTTCCCGGATGGAAAGGCAGCTGGCCAACGCCCGGGAGTGGCGGGACATCATCAACACCTTTTTCCATCGGCTGTCCGGAATACCGGACGAAAAAGGAAGAGTCATCTACGAATAAGTCAGACAGGGGGCTGTGAAAAAATCTCAGTCCCTTTTCGAGGTAAAAAAGGCGGCCCGCATCAGTGGGCCGCCCTCTCTCGTTTGCAGACATCGTTGACTGACGTCAACGCAGTAACTGCGAATTCAGGCAGGAAGTTGTGAATGATTCCGCGAAGGTTCCGTAACTCAGATGGCCAGCAGGTCGCTCAGGGCTTTCAGAGCGCCGTCCGTCTGATGAGCCAGCACCTTCTTGGCCAGCACCTTCCCCAGCTGCACACCTTCCTGGTCAAAGCTGTTCAGATTCCAGAGGAACCCCTGGAACATCACCTTGTTCTCAAAATGAGCCAGCAGTGCGCCGAGGGCTTCCGGGGTCAGCTGATCCCCGATAATGATGCTGGAAGGACGGTTGCCGTTGAAATGCTTGTTGGCGTTTTCATCCTCCTTGCCGCAGGCGAAAGCAATGATCTGGGCTGCCACATTCGCGCAGAGCTTCTGCTGGCTGGTGGAATCCTGAATCACCACGTCCACACCCGTCTGATTCCGCTTAAAGCCGATGAACTGCAGCGGAATGATGTCCGTTCCCTGATGCAGCAGCTGATAGAAGGAATGCTGACCGTTGGTGCCGGGTTCACCGAAGATCACCGGCCCGGTCACATAATCCACCTTTTCTCCGAATCGATTCACAGATTTCCCGTTGGATTCCATGTCCAGCTGCTGCAGATGGGCCGGAAAGCGATTCAGGGCCTGGGAATAAGGCAGCACCGCGGTGGACGGATAACCGAGCACGTTCCGTTCATACACACCGATCAGGGCATCCAGCATGGCCGCGTTTTTTTCCGGATCCGGATCCGTGCTCAGTCGATCCTCCTCCGCTGCGCCCTGCAGAAAGCGGTCAAAAATCTCCGGCCCGAACGCCAGAGACAGCACAGCGCCGCCCACGGCCGAGGTGGAGGAATAGCGGCCGCCGATCCCGATCTGAACAGCGGTGGTAAAGCGCTCGCCCTGTTCGTTGGTGATTTCACCCGCAT
>CADBLV010000025.1 GCA_902795555.1 uncultured Eubacteriales bacterium
GAACCACTCCGCTTCGCGCTCGTGGGCAAAATATGTCTCAGAACAGCCCGTGGATGAATTCCGTCAGGGCTTCACGGTCATAGAAGTGCTCATAGTCCATAATGATGAAATCAGGATCGACCCCTTTGTCCACATCATAATACGACCCGTTTTTCACAAAGGACAACCTGTTGAAACTGGAGTATTGAAACGAGGTTCCCCAGGCCGTTGTATTGTGTCCGACGATACAGCTGCCGCCTCCGGTCACCTTGCCGATCAGCGTGACATTACCGTCTGCTTTGAAGGCCCAGGGCACCAGGTTGCCGCAGGAGAAGGATTTGGGGGAGGTGAGGCAGAAGAGATGTAAGCCACGGCCGGCAAGGGTATCATTCTCGTCAAACTGACGATCCAGGTTTACATCCGCGCGGACCTTTGCAGTAGCCTGCGAGCCTGTAAATGTATTCCGGACAGAAATGCTTGCTTCGCCCAGGAACCAGGCCAGTGTATAATATGCTGTAGGCACCATGCCGCCGCCGTTGGCGCTCAGATCCAGCACCACATTTTTGATAGGGCTGTTCTCCCGGGTAATCTGCCTGTGAGCCTGAATAATGATCCCCAGGGTATCATTCGGCAGCGTTCCGTTTTCCGCAAGCGCGTAATAATCCGCGATACCCTTTACTTCACCCCCGGTAAGAAGGAATTGATCAAAAGTCACATATGCGGTGTCGCCGACCTCGTAGTATGGTTGTGATGCCTCAGGATACTTCGCGCGGGCTGCCTGTATCGTACTGCTCGTGGCCGAGTAGCCCTGCATGCTGTATCCGGTTTCTTTCTGCGGATCATTCTCCGTCAGATAGGAAGAGGATATGAAACCTGAGTGGCTGTCATCAAACCAGACCTGCGTCATATCCAGAATGGCTTTGTCCGCTTTTTCGGGATCAGGATCAAGCAGATTGATTCCCAGATCGTTCTGCAGCAGGAATGTACGGAAATCCTTAATATTATGCGCGTCCTTCAGCCCATAGAAGCAATCAAGCTCCAGGCACAGCTCTCTGGCTCCGTATACAGTCAGTTCTTTGCTGCGCTTCGCTTTGGGAGCGGAGTTATACAGTTCGTAAAGACTGTCTTCCATTTGCTGTCTGTATTGTTCTACGAGCGCCGCCCCCTGCTCGGATTTACTGATTTCCGCAAGGATAAACTCTCGTTTTTCTTCCTTTGTGCCTTCGAAAGACTCGATCTTCTGAATCAATTCCGGCGTCAGCAGACCGGATCGGTTAAGGGTTTTGTTGAAGCTTACCTGCGGGGATACCATCCCCGATATGTTGTTCATGAAGACAGCCTGGCCGTTATAGTACAGGCCGGTATCGGAAATCGAAAGATTGAACGCGGCAAGCGTCTGCATGGGGAGCAGGTACTTTCCGTCCTGTGCGATCATGGGAATGCCGTATTCGTTCAGATCCAGAACGGTATACTCCCCGTACAGAAAGTGGCTGCCGGTGCGGCTCATCATGAAGGGCTGTCCTTCGTTGTCCGTTTCCGGAAAGTACGCAAAATCCATGTATGGCGTACTGGCGTCCTGATTGAAAGCCACATAGTCAGTGAAACTGATCGTGCCCGCGTCGAAGTCAACTGTCATGAGGTTGTCTTCTTTTTCCCGGATGAAGATCACCTTGTTTTCGGCTTCATCCACCCGGACAGTCAGTCTGTAACCGTTGTCCGACGCATCGTTGTCTGGCGCATTGCAGTACGCAAGCAAATCTCCCCAGTCGTTCAGTTCGACAAACGGAAGATCCTCCGTTCCGTCGACAAAGTAGAGCGGAAAGTCTTCCAACCATATCGTTGTTTTGGATCCGACATAGAATGGGAATGTCTTCATTTCAATCTGATGTGTCGTTGCGGGTTCCGCCGCAGTTTCCGCAACGGGTTCTGCCGCGGCACAGCCGAGCAGCAGGGCAAGGGTGATCAGCAAAGCCAACAGTCGTTTCATTTGGGTAAACCTCCTTCAAATGATGATTACCGGGTTTTCCGGCCTGGTTCCTTTATCGACGGCCGTAAATTGCCTGCGTTTTGTTCTATGTTCTTCTTGATCGTCAGGATGTTCTTCCCGTTCCTGTACTCATCGTTCACCGCTGAACATCTCCCTCTCACGATATTTATAGCATTTTACAAAAAGCACGGCAAGCGAATAGCGTAAATCGCTTGTTTGGCCTAAAAAATAGCTTGTATTGGGGCTGGTATCTCTCTGATCGTATGGTATACTATTAAAAAAGCCGGAGGTACAGCCAGTGGATACCAAAGAAATTGTAAAGAAAAGCATCTGGATCGCCATGGAATACTATGAGAAAAACCATGTCGAAGCATTCTTTGATAACATGAGCGAGAATGTGCTGTGGCACGGTATCGCAATTGGTCAGAAAATCAGGGGACTGGACAACATCAGGCAGGTGTGGTCGACATTTTCCAATGCGCTCACCTTTTCCCTCGGCAATATTGAGGCGGAGGTTGTTCAGACCTCGTCAAAGACCTGCGAGGTCATGTTGCTGTATGTCGTTACAGTGCATTATCCGAACGGAGATGCGGTTCCGGTATTTCAGCGGACGCAGTTCAGTTGGGCGGAGGTCAGTACCACCGATGAAGAAGATAAAAGGATACAGCTTCCCAAAATCTTTATGGTGCATATCTCAAACCCGATCGAATACCACGAGGATGATTATATTTACCCCGACCATTACAACGAGCTGTATATAAAAACGGAAGTGCCCGTACAGGCTCCGCGGGTCAGCCTGCTCGGTATGGACAACGTGTTTTATGTGATCACGTTATGCTCGGTGATATGGATAGAATCCACGCCGGAGCATCAGTGCATACTTCATCTGCGCGACAGGACGCTGCGGGTCAGAATAAACCTTTCAGAACTGGAAAAGCAGACTTCGGGATTCCTGATCCGCGTTCATTCGAGTTATATCGTCAATCCGTTCGATGTCGTATCCATCCAGAGATTCAAGGTCACGCTGTCAGACGGCGCGGTCATTCCGATACCGGAGAAGAAGTATACGGCGGTGAAGAAAAAACTGTTCAGCTAATAATCCATCATTGCCGAAAATGGGAATCTACCCATGTGATCAGGGTTTCATCCGAACCGCAGGGGGAACCGACAAGTATGCTTTGCAGCTCGCCTCCGTATGGGATATTTGCATAAATCAAGGCGCCCCGCAATAGATGACCGCGTTTTCCGCGTCTCCTTGTCCAGGAAACGAAGTTACTGTTCACGGGGTGGGCGGACATGAAAATGATATACGGAATGATCATTTTCGGCAAAAACAGCATTGCATAGTTGCTTTTGCCGAACAAACATTGTATAATGTAGCCGAACTGAACAAGAGGAGGATTCTCCATGTATTATCACAGGCAACTGGAACCGACCCTCAGAAAGGCAGCGGAAGAATTCGCATGCATAACACTTTATGGCGCCAGGCAGACAGGAAAGTCCACCATGGTCAGAACGTTGTTTGAAGGAATTGAATATGTGACTCTGGACCACAGCCGGGAGCGCCTGCTTGCCTCGGAAGATCCTGAGCTGTTTCTTCAGTCACATGCCGTGCCGCTTGTGATAGATGAGATACAGAAAGTACCGGAGTTGATGGAAACTGTTAAAATCCGGATTGATGAGGCAAAGCTGAACAGCGTAAGGACAGGAACAAAAACCGGATTAATGTATGTTCTGACAGGTTCCAACACACATGAAATCAAAGAAAAGGCGTCAGAAACGCTTGCTGGAAGAACGGCAATTATTGAAGTGGCATCTCTGTCGGAATGCGAAAAAAGACAAGTAGAAGGAAACGATTTTTTCCCTGATATCAATGTCCTCATGAACAAAAAAGGAAAACTTGTACCTAAAAACAGGTTTGAAGTATTCACAGAGATCTATAAAGGCGGCATGCCTGAATACTGGATCAATGAACCGGACAGAAACATGTTCTTTGAAAGCTATATTTCCACTTATCTGGAGAAGGATGTCAGCCGGCTGATTAACATAGGAAGGCTGAATGATTTCCGGAAGTTTATGATGATTGCCGCGTTACGAACTGCGCAGCAGCTCGATTATACAGAGATTGGGAATGCGGTGGGAATCGATTCACGAACAGCCAAAAGCTGGATTTCTGTTCTTGAATCATCCGGGATTATCATGCTCCTGCATCCTTACGCGACCAACCTGTCCAAACGGATTATCAAATCA
>CADBLV010000026.1 GCA_902795555.1 uncultured Eubacteriales bacterium
CGGTCATACCCTTCAGGCTCCAGGCGAAGGTCAGCACCAGGATCGCGGGCACCATGGCCTTGAAGCCGTTGGGCAGGCATTCCATGATATCCTTGAACTTCAGGGCGCCGGAGATCAGATAATAGATCATCGTCACCACGATCGCGAAGAAGGAACCCAGCATCAGGCCGATGGACGCGTCGGAATTGGAGAAGGCGGTCACAAAGTCCGTTCCGCTGAAGAAGCCTCCGGTATAGATCATGCCGAGGGTGGAGAAAACGATCAGGGCGATGACGGGGACGAGCAGATACAGCAGGCTTCCGCCTTTCTGGGAATCATCCTCCTCCGCTTCGGCAGAGGCGTAGGGATTCTTGCCGGAGAAGAGATCGCCGTTCATGGCGTTCTTCTCATATCGCGCCATGGGGCCGAATTCCACCTTCATCAGAATCATGGCGATCATCATGACGATGGTCAGAAGGGCGTAGAAATTGAAGGGGATCGCGCTGATGAACAGCTTCAGACCCATGCCGTCATCCGCGAAGGCGGCCACGGCGGCGGCCCAGGAGCTGATAGGCGCGATGATACACACCGGGGCTGCGGTGGCGTCAATCAGATAAGCCAGCTTCGCCCGGGAAATCCTGTTCTTGTCCGTCACGGGCCGCATCACACTGCCCACGGTGAGGCAGTTGAAATAGTCATCGATGAAAATCAGGATACCCAGCAGCATAGTCGCCAGCTGCGCCCCGATCCGGCTGTGAATCCGGGACGAGGCCCAACGGCCGAAGGCCGCGCTGCCGCCGGCCTTGTTCATCAGGGAAACCATACATCCCAGCAGCACCAGGAAAACCAGAATGCCGGTGTTATAGGAATCGGTGACGGACGCGATGAACCCGCCGGTAAACACCCGGTTCATCGTATTTTCCAGATGGAAATTATTTCTCAGCAGCGCCCCGGCCACAATGCCCACGAACAGGGAGGAATAAACCTCCTTCGTGATCAGAGCCAGGCAGATGGCCACAATCGAGGGAACCAGGGACCAGAACGAATTCAGGAACGGGCTGGCTTCCTTCGCTCCTTCCTCGGCCCCTTCCGCGAAAGCGGCCGACCCCAGAGCGACGGCCAGCAGCAAAAAGGCCGCGAGCAGGAGAAATCTCCTTCTGTTTTTCATTTGGAATGCCTCCTCCATGAAAAGATTCGACTGTATTGTAAAATGAGAACGCGAAAGGCTCAAGTTTTTTTTATGTATCTCCGTCCCCAACCTTCTCAGGCAGGATCACCCGATAGGGATGCCCATCGGGAATTTTGATCAGTTTGTGCTGTGAAAGCTCATCCAGGATCAGTTCGCTCACGTCCGTCAGAATCTCCCGCTCATGAGGACAGGTGCGGTAAAATTCGAAATTCCCGGTTCCGGAGGCCCGATAATCACACATGACCAGGGAATACGTCTCCTGATCCTCCACGGGAACGCCGCCGCAGGTCAGCTCCGTCACGCGGCGGCCCACAGGCTGATTCAGGTCGAAGACATAGGAGATCCCCGCGAAATAATCATAATTGTAGTATTCCTCCTTGGGGCGGAGGAAGGAAAGGCTTACCCCGACGCTGCCGTCCGGACGGGGATCGAAAAAGCTGGCACACTGCTCCAGCCCCTGCCGGAGCACCTTTCCTGTCACCCTCAGCACGACCAGCGTATTGCTGTAAACATAGCTGGTCACCACGTCCCGGACGCTGACATCCCGATGAAACCCGTTGACTCGGTTGGCCAGGGAGGCACAGCTGATCTGGGCGCCGCTGGCATGCAGCTGAACCCGGTTGAAGAAATCAGCGATCTCGCTGCCCTGAAGGGCCATGGTCAGATGATCCGACGGCATGATCGGCCGGGACAGATGGCCCACAGGTTTGTCCAGCCAGACATTCAGGTCCTTCAGCAGCTTTTTCTCCTCCTGAGACAGCTCCGCCTCCTCCGGCACGAGGCAAAGCTCCGAGGAAAAATGCTTCTCTCCGTCCATGTCCACGCGGATGTAGGCCTCGGCATTGGGCGGCGTCTGAACAATCCAGGTTCCGGACCATTCCCGGCCCACCAGCGCCAGATGCTGATGGCCGGTCAGCAGCAGATCGAATGGCAGCTCCTCGCAGATGCGGCAGGCGATGTTCTCGTCCGTGTCCGAAAGCACGACGCCGGTTTTCAGATCCTTTTCGATCCCCCCGTGATAGATGCCGATCAGCACGTCCACCTGATCCCGGATCGCTGCCACGGCTTTCCGGGCGGCCTCCAGGGGATCGGAAATCGTAAGCCCCATCAGGTTCTCCGGCTTTTCCCAGCGGTTCACCCAGTCCGTAACAATCCCGATCAGCCCGACCCGCAGGCCGTTCCCCATCTCCCGCACAGCATACGGCGCGATGGGCAACCGGCCCAGGGAGTCGTGCACATTCGCGCAGAGACACCGGGCGTCCAGTTCCTCCAGATAGTCGGCCAGGGTTGCCCGTCCCTGATTAAAATCGTGATTTCCCAGCGTCACGAAATCATATCCCCGGTCGTTCAGGGCCCGGGCCACAGGCAGCGGAATCCCCTGGGTGCGGCAGTAATAGGTCAGCGGCGAACCCTGAATCGTGTCCCCGCCGTCGATGATCAGCGTGTTTTCATCCTTCGGAAAGCGCATGGATAAAAGCCCCATGGGATGGGGCTTCAAATCGTGAAAATTCGTCGGAAACAGATATCCGTGGGTATCTGAGGTAAAGAACACCGTCAGTTTGCTGCTCATAATCATCCTCTGGCCAGTCTGGTTCGAATTCTGGTGGAAAACAGTTCAATCAGAATCATCAGCACAATCATCCCCGTCAGGTAAGATCCCACCATGGACCATCGGCTGGAATTCATACACTGAATCAGCGCCGCGCCGATGCCGCCGGCCCCGACGATGCCCAGGGTGGTGGCGTCCTTGACGTTGATATCAAAGCGGTAGATCACCGTGGAGATGAAATTGGGAATAATCTGCGGCAGAATGCCGTATCGGATCTTCTGAAATCCGTTGCATCCGGAGGCGTCCAGGCTCTCCAGGATCTTCGTGTCGATGTCCTCGATGGCGGTGATATACATTTTGCAGATCATCCCGATGGAGCACACGGATTCTGTCACCACGCCGCAGAAGGCGTTCGGCCCGGTCACCCGAATCCATACCAGCGCCCACACCAGGGAAGGAATCGTCCGGATGCCCAGGATCACCGCCCGGAAAATGACCGCCACCCATTTGGGCACGATCCGGTCGCAGGCCAGGAAGCTGAAGGGGATCGCCAGGATCCCGCCGATGATGGTGCC
>CADBLV010000027.1 GCA_902795555.1 uncultured Eubacteriales bacterium
CAGCGGTCAGTTGCGTCTGGGCTTCTTCCGCCGCCTTCGCCGCGTCCGCCTTCAGGGTTTCAATCTGGGCATTCGCTTCGTCCAGCTGCGTCTGAGCCGTGGTCTGTGCTTCCACCGCAGCGGTCAGCTTCGTCTGGGCGTCTTCCGCCGCCTTGGTCGCGTCCGCCTTCAGGGTCTCAATCTGGGCGTTCGCTTCATCCAGCTTCGTCTGAACCGCGTCCAGCTGCGTCTTGGCGTCTTCCGCCGCCTTCGTCGCGTCCGCCTTCAGGGTTTCGATCTGAGCGTTCGCTTCGTCCAGCTTCGTCTGGGCGGCTGTGGCGGCATCTTCCAGTTCCTTCTGGGCAGCGGCTTTCGCTTCGTCCAGCTGGGTCTTGGCGTCTTCCGCC
Organism: uncultured Eubacteriales bacterium; assembly: GCA_902795555.1. The sequence goes on from CADBLV010000027.1 coordinate 387, forward strand.
GCCTTCGCCGCGTCCGCCTTCAGGGTTTCAATCTGGGCGTTCGCTTCGTCGGTCTTGGTCTGCAGCTGAGCCTTCACTTCGTCCACGGTCTTCTGCAGGTTGCCCTTCTGAGACACGAACACAACGGCCAGAATCACCGCCACAATCGCAACGATCGCCAGAATGGGAGTAAGGACTTTTTTCATCTTGGGTTCCTCCTGTCAGTGAAAAAATATGGGGTATCCTTTATCGCTGCCGCCCTGGAGACAGCTCCTGAATTTCCCGGCGAAAGCATCGCCGTTTCAGAATCCTGTCTGAAGCGCGGAAAGCTTCATATTTCGGAAGGCCGTGTTTTCCGGAAAGCCTCATCTCCGGAAGGCCTCATCTCCGGAAGGCCTTTTTTCCCGGAAAGCCTTGTTTCCGGAAAACCGCGTCCTGCCGCCAAAGGGCTTATTCCCCGGGGAATTCCGCCAGCGTTCCGCCTTCCAGCAGCTTCCCCGTCACCATGATCTGCCGGGGCACGTGGGTGTCCGGCGATTCGATGCCCTCCGTCAGCAGCGTCATCACTTCTCGGGCGATGCGCTCGTCATCCTGTCGGAAGGTCGTCGGCTTCGGCTCTGTCAGTCTCGCCATCTCGATGCCGTCGAAGCCCACAAGGCTCACATCCTCCGGCACGCGGATTCCCTCGGCCCGTAGCTGCCACAGAGCGCCCAGGCAGCTGAAATCATCCGGACAGAGCACGCAGGTGGGTTTCTCCGGTAATTGTAAAAACCGGACAATCTGCCGGAAGCAGTCATCCGGATCATGGAAGCGTCCCTCCGCCACATATTCCGACGGCACCCGCACGCCCATCTCCGCGCATCCCTTATAAAATCCGGCCAGCCGTTCCTGGCTCACCGCGCCGCGCTGTCCCTGAATCAGGGCAATCCGCCTGTGTCCCTTTTCCCGGACATATCGCACAATCTGCTCCAGGCCCGCGCGGTTATCGCTGGAAACGCAGTCGCAGCCTTCAAAGATATGATCGATGATCACCGTCGGAATGCTGCTGGTGGCCAGCCGGATCACCCCTGCGTCTTCGAAATCCGCCTGAAGCACGATCACCCCGTCCAGATTTCGCCTTCGGGCGTGCTCGTAGTAAGATTCCCTGGGCTGACCCGTCTTCCGGCGCATAAAAGTGAGGTCATATCCCTTATCTTCCGCGTTCTTCCGAAGCTCCTCCATCAGGGTGCTGAAGTATTCGTGATTCATCCGGTCTTCATACAGGATCCCGATATTGTTGGAGCGGGAGGTTTTCAGCGTTTTCGCCGCGGTGTTGGGAATATAGCCCATCTCCCGGGCTGTCTGACAGATGTGCGCGGTGCGCTCTTTGCTTTCGTTTGTCAGACCGTTCAGAGCCCGTGAAACCGTTGCCACGGAAACGCCGCAGGCCTCCGCCACGTCCTTCAGTCTGGCCATCTTCACACACCTTCTTTGCGCCGGCGTTTTTACCATCCGCCGGGAACGCCGGGCCTCCCCGGCTCAGACCGCCCTCATCAGCTTCGGAAACGAAAAGCCGCGTTCGTTCGCGCCCTCAATCTTATCTTTTTTCGCTGCTTCTGTCAAGGTGAAAAGGGAGGGGCGCTTTTCACGCCTCCTCCCTCATCGGTTCAGTTTTCGCGGTCCTTCCCGCGCTTTACGGCCCCAGCAGCGAATCGAGCATCGGCCTGTAGGTGTCGATCTTGGCGCCGATAATCGGCTCGCCGATCACCCGCCCCGTCTCGTCGACGAAAAAGGTGGTGGGATATCCGATGATGCCCAGGGCTTTGTCGATGGATTGATCCACGGCCAGCGACGGATAGCTCACGCCCGTCTCTTTCAGAATCTCTTTGGCCTCCATGCGTTTGTTTTCTTTTTTCGCGTCCATACAGATCCCGATCACCCCGACGCCTTTATCCGCGTATTCCTCCGCGATCTTCTGCAGCTCAGGCATTTCAACCAGGCACCATCCGCAATAGGTGGCCCAGCAGTTGACCATCGTCACCTTGTGCCCGGCAAACAGCTCCGCTGTAGAAACCCGATTCCCGTCCAGATCCGGCAGTTCCATGGCCAGAGAAAGGCCTTCAGGATCCGCTTTCTCCGTTTCCCCGAAGCGGATGTTCGCAATCAATCCTTCAAGGTCTGAAGACGCGGCCCGGTAAGCGTCCCGCTGTTCCTCCGGAATCTTTTCCAGGTCCTCCGCAAAAGCCGGATCCTCCGGATTGGTGAGCAGCAGATAGAAGCGGGTTTCGCCATCCTGTCCCAGTTCGTAGGGAATAAAGGCGTTCTTCACTTCTTCCGACAGAATGTATTCTTTCACGGAATCAAAGGTATTGTTCCCGCCGACGGAGGCAAAATTATAAATGCCCACCGCGGAGCGCCCAAATTCCGCCAGCAGCTCCTCGTCCGGATTCCCCGCCTGGGTCCCCTCCAGAAGCTTCTCGATAGAGGCTTTGTCCATGGGGGTATAGATCACCGTCCCGACCGCAACATGATGCACCTCGTCAATCACGCCGATATCGCTCTCGAAAAACATTCCGGGAAGCGCTTTCATCAGTTCCGTTTGAGTCAGAACCAGGCCGGTTTCCGGAAATTCAAGGGTTTTAGAGGTCTCCTCCGCCGCGGCGCAGCAAAATGTCAGGGCCAGCGCCAGGGCGAGCATCAATGTCAAAAGCTTTTTCATAAGCATCGTTCCTCCTTCGTAAAGCGTTTGTCAGGAACACCTCATTCAGGCGTTCCTGACAGTAGATACGCAGTCAGAAAGAAGATGGCTGTTTCCTCGGCCGCTTTTGCCGCGGCTGTCTTCATGTCCGCTGCCTGTTCTGTTGCTTCTGCTTCTGCCGCAGGTGTCCTCGTTTACGCTTCCGGTTTTTTCGCTTCCACCACAGGCACCTCAGCGTCCGCCGATTCTTTCGCTTCCGCTTCCGCCGCGGGTGCCTCCGCATCCGCCGCCTCTTTCGCTTCAGCTTCCGCCGCAGGCGCTTCCGCGTCCGCCGTTTCTTTCGCTTCCGTGTCCGCCGCAGGCGCTTCCGCGTCCGCCGCTTCTTTGTCAGCTTCCGGCTCCGCGTTCCCTTCCGCGTCCGTCTCCGCCGAATGCGCTTCCAGCATGTCCACGTCTTCGTCGCTGGCGCCGATAACGATCAGTTTGCCTTCCTGCCCGGCCAGCGTATCCTTGCCGGACTTCAGAGCATCAGCCAGCCGCTGCGAGAAATTCACCTTCAGATTCTCCGTGTCTCCCTGGAAGAGGGTCTCCCCGGTTTCCTTCGCCACCTGGCTCAGCGCGTCCATCAGCACCTTGATCTGGTTGAGGTAGTAGTTATACGTCTCAGAGAAAGTGGTCACTGTGGAAGCCACGAATTCCTGACTCGCCTGACGGTTATCGGAGATCTCGTTTTCCAGATTGTGACGCTGTAAGGCAGCTTCCCGGGCAAAGTTGCTTTCTTCCTCAATCCGCGAGTCCTCAAAGTTCCGGATCTTGTTGTTATACATCTCCTTCAGGCCTTCGTATTCCGCGATCGTGGCCTTCGCTTTGGCTTCCAGCGAACGGATGTCGGAATTTCCGACCAGGTCTTCCAGTTCCTTCAGCTTTCCTTTCGTCTGGGACAGTTCCTTCTCCAGGGATTTCTTTTCCTCCGTCATCCGTTCCAGATCCATCTTGGTATTGGCCAGAAGGCCGGAGAGTTCCTTTGTTTTGCTGCCAAACATGATGCATGACCTCCTTCATAAGTTGAAATAATGATAGTGCAAAAAAGTGACGAACAGTTGAACAACTCCTGACAGATTGCATTCAGGCTCACTCCTGATCTTCCGTCAGTTTAAACAGAACGATCTTCGGATGGCAGTTCCGGTCTCCCCGGGTGATCCGCAGGGCTTCCGCGTCCCTCCGGATTTCCGTCCCCGGATAGAGGGCCAGAAAATCAGCCGCCTCGGCGATCGGCCAGGATGCGTTATATCGGGTCCTGTAATGCATGGGCAGAATCACCCGCGCGTCCAGCTGTTCCGCCGTTTGCCGGGCCTGCGCCGCGTCGATGGTGAAAAAACCGCCCACAGGGATCATCAGGACATCCGGAGCCTGCAGGATTTTCGCGTTTTCCGCCGTCAGCGCGCAGCCCAGATCCCCCAGATGCACAATGCGAAGGCCCTCCGCCTCCAGCAGGAAATGCAGGGTTTTCCCCCGTTTCGTGCCGCCCGCGTCGTCATGATCTCCTTCCAGCGCGGTCAGACGCGTGCCGGTTTCCAGGGTGTATTCCCCGGGGGCGTCGATCACCCGCGGAGACCCCTGCAGAACGTCCACAGCGTCGTGGTCATGGTGGTGGTGGGAAACGAGAGCCACATCCGCCTCAATCGGGAGGATCGGATAGCCGCAGGAGGCGTCGTAGGGATCGATCACAATCCGCAGGCCGCTCTCCGTTTCCAGAAGGAATTCCGCGTGACCGATGTGTTGAATCAGCATTATTCATCATCCTTTCCTTTGGAAAACACGTCCCGGTCAGCCTTCGAAAAACCGGAATGACAATGGCGGCAGGGGGCGTCCGAGGCGCAGGCGAAGCGCCCAGTCCCTATGCAATTCGGCGCAGGCCTCCTCCCAGGCTTTGCCGCCCTTTTCTCCTGCTTTCAGCAGCTTCCGGGCGGAGTCTGCCGCGTCCCGTTGCGCATCCTGCCCTGCTGCGCAGCCGGTCGCCGGCCTGTGCCGCTTCAGCAGCGACAGGCAGCAGCCGGCCTCCCCGTCCGCCGGCCCGGGCTCCCATCCCTCCGGCGGTTCGGACATCGGCCGGTCCAGTTCCACCCAGCCGTCCCACTCCTCCGCAGTCCAGCCCAGTTCCCGGCATGCCGCCTGAAACGCCGCCACTCCCTCCCTGTCTGCCGCCGCCGGAAGATCCGTGGCATACAGGAAGGAGTCCCGGAGGCTCCGGCGCAGCGCCGGCGGCCGGGAGCAGGCTGTGCCGCTCAGAAGATGCAGAAGCTGGGCCCGAAGCGCGTTCATTGAACGCGAACCGTCAGCGGAGAGCCGTCCAGCGCTTCCGTCACGGCGTTCCCCGCCTTTTCCATGGTTTTCATCTGTTCGCTGTCCATTCCGTCCGGGGGCAGGCCGTTCATGGGCACGCATCGATAGAAGAACTTCCCGTCCTGTTTATATCGCCAGATATAAACCGGTGTGTAAGTCGTTTGCATCATCATCGTTCCGGCGCTCGTTTTCTGGAAGGTCAGATGCAGCAGATAGGATCCCAGGCGTTTCACGTTTTTCCGGTTTTCGCTTAAAAGCGTCCCCAGGCTGTAAACGCACAGCGTGGATCGTTCCCGTCCGTCCTCTCCGGTCACGGAGATCATCTCCGCCTCCTGCGGAATCCGGGCGCCCGATCCGATGATCACATCCGCGCCGGCCTCCGCGATCTCCCGGGCCGTTTCCCGCTGCGCTTTGGTAACATTTTTGCCGTCCTTCCCCCAGTGGATCAGAACGATCACCGCGTCGGCCCCCCTGTCTCTGGCCGAGCGGATATCCTCCCGGATCGTTTGGGTCTCCGCTTCCGAAACCGCGTTTGAATTTCCGGCCTTCGCCATGGCTTTTTTCGTCGAAGCAGACAGGGTGGCGGTATATTCTCTGAGGAAAATGCGCACTCCGTTCAGCTCCATCATGTCGGCCGTTTCGCCGATGCCAAGGGCCGTAACGCCCTGCGAGGCCAGGGCCTGCCTGGTGCTTTCGATCCCGGCCATCCCCTTGTCAAAGCTCCCGGAAAAGCCGCAGGCCGCGGACCGGATTCCGGCTCCGGACATCATCTGTGCCGCGTCCGTGGGCACAATGGTGGCGTTGAATTTATATTCGTCGCTGAGGATGTTTTCCAGAAACAGGCCGTTCCAGTCCGCCTGAAAAACCGATCTCAGCGGGCGCATCACTTCGGAAAAGTCATATTTTCCGGAATCGTTGATATAGCAGGATCGTCGCACTTCCGTCTCGATGGCGGCGGTTCCGCCGAAGGTCAGCGTCGCGCGTTTCACGGTTCCGTCCCCGTCTGCCTGCGCGGGCAGGGCGGTGGCCCGCGGCGCGGCGGCCTTTTCGCCGCCGGTCTCCCCGTTTCCGGAGGCGCCCTCCTGGCGGATCCGGATGTCTTCCACCGACGGATCGCCGCCGGACAGCTGCAGCGCCGTCACAACCCGGCTCAGATCCACGCTGCCGCCGCCGGAAAGCCGCGAAAAGATAAAGGCGCATCCTCCGATCGCGATCACGGTCAAAGCCAGCATCAGGATCGTGCCGAAGGAAACGGGCCGTCGTTTCGGATTCATGGGTCCCGTTCCTCAGTGCAGCACTGCGGCCAGGATCACGCTGATCGCCATAATTCCGGCAATAGCCAGCGCCACAATGCGCGTCACGTTCTTTTTCCGATCCGATTTCCTGTTTGTCATGCGAAGCCTCCCTCTTGATATCCCAAAGGTCCCGCGGATCCGAAAGATCCGGTCAATCCCTGTTTCCTGTTTCCATGTCTGCTTTTATCATATCATGAACCGGCCGGAAAAGCAAATCAGGAAAACAGGATATTGTGCAAAAAAACGGTGCGTTGTACAAAAGCGGAAGGCGCTTTTCGCGCCTTCCGCGGGGTTCGTTCCTGTGTCTGTCTTCCTGACAGATTCATGGTTCCTTATGCCTTCGTTCCGGAATCGCCGGATCCTTTCCCGTCTCCGGAGGAAGTGCCGCCCGTTCGGGTTCTGCGGCGGCCGTAGGAGGAAGAGGTTCCGCCCTCCGGCTTATAGGATGCGGTGTATTTGGCATCCTCTTCCGCCCCGGAAGTATATCGGGCATAGGGGTTCTCCGTTTTCGTGCCGTAGGAGCGGGAGGCGCCTGGCGTGCCGTCAGCCGGCTTCGGGGCCACCTTTCCGTTCTGATCCTGATAGGTTCCGGTTCTCACCTTCGCCGCGTTCTGGGCTGAGGCTGTTTTCGTCGTGCCGCTCGCCGTTCCCGTGCCGTTCTGGTTCCCCTGGCCGGTCTGACCGGTTTTGGCTCCCTGCCCTGTCTGTGAGGCGCTTGTTCCCTGTCCGGTCTGACCGGTCTGGCTTCCCTGGGCGTTTTTCGCCCCCTGCGATGCCTGGACAGGTTTTCCGTTGGGCTGGGTAGCCCGCTGCTGCTGGGCCTTTTTCTGGGCCGCCAGCTGCGCCGCCTGCCGCTTCCGCTGGGTGGTAGAGTACCAGTAGTATCCGCCGCCCGCCGCCAGCACAGCCGCGCCGCCGAGCAGCCAGCCGCCCACGCCGCCGCCGGACTGTTCCTGAGGATATTCCACTTCCTCGGTCGCCAGCGGATTCACCGTCGGGCTTTCCGTGGGTTCCGTGGCCGCCGTGGAAACCTGGCTGTTAATGTAGGTCTTGGCCGCCTCAATCTTCTCGTCCCTGTCAGTGCTGTCCCGATAGAACACTTCCAGCGTGGTCTGCAGGGTTTCGGCGGTCAGCTTGCCGTTCTGAACGTCCGCCACCAGGGAATCGAGATATTCCTTGTTCTGCGTCTCCTCCTCGTTCTCCTTCAGGGGCGCGGGGGTGGCAAAGGGATCAAAGGGTTCATAGCTCACATCAATCCCGCTGTTGGGATTCACCCAGGTGCTGACCTTCTGGTCTTCCGCTGACACGATCCCGCTGGCGCTTCCCTTGCCGGTGTTGTTCACGGTGCTTTGCTGGGTCTGCGTCTGCGTCGTGGTGCCGGAAGCGGCGTTGTTGGCAATGCCCTGGAGATAGTTGGAGGAATCCAGGAATTCATCCAGTTCGTCCAGCGTCATCTGATGGAAATAATCCCCGTTCACATAGCCGTTCTGGCCGTCATAATTGATGCGATACCAGACCGTTCCGTCCACAGTCTCCGTGCCCAGAATCAGGCAGAAGGCGTATTTCTTCAGCTGGGCCAGCCTGGTGGATCCGGTCATGCTGGGCTTGTCGCGGAAATTGACCGATCCTGCGGACACATAGCCGTAGGAAGACAGCGCGTTTCCGTCATACGGAGCCGCGGTCACCACCGCTTCCGGTGTCGGTTCCGGCGTCGCGTTCATCCTGTCCAGATAGCCGGTGATTTCAGATTCGCTCATCATCCGCAGCATGTCCGCGCGTATATAGCCCGTCTGGCCGTCATATCGCACTTCGTGCCAGGCCACGCCGTCCACATAGGTCTGTCCGTATACGTAAACCACCTTGTTCGGAGCCAGTTCCGCGTCGATCACGGACATGGAGCTGGGCCAGTTCCGCACATAGGCCCCATCGCCGATCGTAATCGCGTAGCCCACCCGCTGTGTCGGCTCCTGGGTCGGAGCCGCCGTGGGCGTAATCGTCGCTTCCGGCGTATTGGTTTCCGTGGTCGTGGCCGAGGCGGTTTCGGTCGGAGCGGCGCTCACGGTTTCAGTCGGCGCGGCGCTCGGAGTTTCGGTCGGAGTTTCGGTCGGAGTTTCCGTAGGCGCCTGGGTGGGAGTCTCGGTCGGAGTCTCGGTCGGCGCTTCCGTGGGTGCTTCAGTGGGAGCTTCGGTCGGAGCCTCGGTGGGTGCTTCCGTCGGAGCTTCCGTGGGAGCCTCGGTGGGAGCCTCGGTCGGCGCTTCCGTAGGTGCTTCGGTCGGCGCTTCGGTGGGCGCCTCAGTCGGAGCTTCGGTCGGAGCTTCGGTCGGAGGCGCGGAGGGCTCCGTGGTCGGTTCCAGCGTCGGAATGGTCGTTGTCGCGGGAACGAAAGGTTCGATCGGCTTGGCCAGGGAGGCGTTATAGGCGTCGCTCTCCGCCTGGTTGATGGCATATTTGTCCACAAATTCCGCCATCACATAGCCTTCCCGGAAGACGCCCTTCTTCACTTCTGCCATCACATGGAGCCATTCCTGATCCTTATCGTTGGTCACCTGCTCCATCATATACACATGGGCGCCCTTTTTCAGCACAGCCAGCTGATGGCCGCTCTTGCTGTCCTTGTCGCGCAGATTCACGTCCGCGGTGGTCACGGCAAATCGGTTGATCGGCTCGCCGTTGACGATCTCCGGAATGGGTTCCGTCTTGGCCTCGGGCGTCTCCGTAGGTGTCTCCGTCGGCGTTTCTTCGGCGCCGCCCTTGGTGTCAGGTTCTTCCGTCGCGTTGGTTCCCTTGGCCGCCGGTGCGGCGGGGGCTTCCGTCGGCGCCTCGGTCACGGTCTCCGTCGGAGCCTCGGTGACAACCTCCGTGGGCGCGGGGGTCTCCGTGATTTCAGGTGTCGGAGAAGCGGTCACCGCGGGCACGGGGGACGCCAGCGTTCCCATATAGGCGTCGCTCATCGCAATGGGCAGCCGGGTGTTCACAAATTCCGCTTTCAC
>CADBLV010000028.1 GCA_902795555.1 uncultured Eubacteriales bacterium
CGGCCCGGGAAAGCGGCGGCCGGAAGGAATATCAGATTTCGGCCAGCCTGGGCGCCTGCTCCAGGATTGTGACGGAGGCGCTGTCCCTGGATGAGGTGCTGGCGGAGGCCGACCGGGCTCTCTATCGCGATAAATCCACCCGAAAGCACCGGGAATGACGGTGCGGGCTTCCGCGTCCTGCTTTCCGGAAACGGATCATTCTGTCGCTTCAAATATAATTGGATTAACCTTGTCTCTTCAAACATTCAAAAACGGAAATCTCCCTTGAAGTATCATTCGGTCTCTGGTATAATGCGTCTGTTTGATTTTCCGGGGGTGAGGCGTATGCGGTGCAGCTGTAAAGAGTGCGGGACTTACATGGTGCAGGCGGAGAGTGATCATCTCGGTTGCGTCTGTCCCGATTGCGGATACAGGTGTGCGGATTGCCTGGGAACGGACACGGTGGTTTCCAGGGATCGGCTGAAGGACCTGGCCCGCGATCCGCGGTTTTCCCCGGAAGGTTTGGCGGCGTCCTTCGAGGAAGACGCCCCGGATGGTTGGGATGATGAGGAACGGTGACAGAGGAGGAAAAGAGCAATGAACTGGATTCTGGATGTACTTCGTGGAGCGGTGATCGGCCTGGCAAATGTGATCCCCGGTGTTTCCGGCGGGACGATGATGGTGTCCATGGGCATCTATAACAAGCTGATTTACAGCATTAATCATATTTTCAAAGAATTCAAAAAGTGCTTTCGGATTCTCCTGCCTTATCTGATCGGTATGGCGGCAGCGATCCTGGCGGGCTCCTTTGCGCTGAAGGCGGCCTTCAGCAAATTTCCGCTTCCCACCAATGCGTTGTTCATCGGCCTGATTCTCGGCAGCCTTCCCTTCATCCTCAGGGAGATGAAAGGGGAGGAGATCGGCTGGCAGGGAGTTGTGATCTTCATCCTGTTCTTTGCGCTGGTGGTCGGCCTGAAGGCTGTGGAGAAGGAACATGTGGCGAAGCTCACCCTCAGTGTGGGCAGCGTCCTGCTGATGATCCTTCTGGGTGCGATCTGCTCCGCGGCCATGGTGATTCCGGGTGTCAGCGGCAGCATGATCCTGAAAACCCTCGGATATTATGAGCCTGTGGTCACCGAGGCGATTCCCGCCCTGGTCAAGGGTGTCACAAGCGGCCAGTGGAACGTGGTGCTGGAAAAGTTGGGGATCCTGCTGCCCTTCCTGGTCGGCATCGTGGCAGGCATCTTCGGCATCGCCAAGCTGATTGAAGTGCTGATGGCAAAATGGAAGGGCCGCACCTACTGTGCCATTCTGGGCATGGTCATCGCCTCTCCTGTCGCCATTCTGATGGAAACCTCCATCTATGAGGGATTCAACGTCTGGATTGGCGTTGCTTCCGTCGCGGCCCTGGCTGTCGGAGCTTTCGTCGCATCCAAGCTGGGTGGCGATCCCGATCCTGTCAAAGACTGACGTGCGCAAATCGTCATCCGGCACGAAATGGCAGAGGTGAACTTGCTCCCGTTCCGGCCATCCCTCGAAACTTCGTTTTTATCCAGACAAACAAAAAAAGGATGTTTTCCCCTTTTTAAAAATCAAAACCAAAAACACGCTGTCGCCTGGATCGTCTTTTCGGCTTCAGACAGGGACTCGGTTGCGTCCGTACCCTTTTCATTGTCTACTCTGCCGAAGATATAATAGGAGAGGATTTTGTGATCATGGAGATGAAGGATAATCGGCCGGTCCAGGTGGCTGTGATCTCTGACACCCATGGCATGCTGCGGAGGGAAGTCGTGGCGGAATTGCAGGACTGCTCTCACATCATCCACGCCGGGGATATTGTGAAGGAAATCGACCTGGACGAGCTTCGCCTGTACGGTTCCATCTATGCGGTTCGCGGCAATAATGACCTGTGGCAGCCGGGCCTCAGAGAGCTGGCCGGCATTCTCCGGTTTGAGATTGCGGGTGTTTCTTTTCTCATGACCCATGATCAATGGGATGTTCCCCGAAATCTGGAAGGAATCCGGGCGGTCATCTGTGGCCATACCCATCGTTATCGTGAGGAATGGATCGATGGCAGGCTGTGGTTGAACCCCGGTAGCTGCGGATACGCCCGATTCGGCGGAGAAGTCACCATGGCAAAGCTGAAACTGCAGGCAGGGAA
>CADBLV010000029.1 GCA_902795555.1 uncultured Eubacteriales bacterium
CTCATCCCATGTCAGCTCAATTTCCAGTTCCTTCAGACGGCTTGCCACCTGGGAAAGCATCAGGGAAGTAATCTGACGAATCTCTTCCTCATTGAGCGCATGGAAGACAATCAGTTCATCCACCCGGTTGATAAATTCCGGACGGAACAGATCCTTCACCTCTTTCATGACCGCGTCCTTCATCGCTTCATAGCTTCGGGCGCCTTCTTTTCGATCCGCACCGAAGCCCATCGCCCGACCGGATCCGATATCATGGGCGCCTGCGTTGGAAGTCATCACGACCACGGTGTTCTTAAAGCTGACCACCCGGCCGGTATTATCTGTCAGCCGACCGTCCTCCAGAATCTGAAGCAGAATATTGAACACGTCGGGATGGGCTTTCTCCACCTCATCCAGCAGCACCACACTGTATGGCTTGCGACGGACCGCCTCGGTCAGCTGACCTCCTTCCTCGTATCCGACATACCCGGGCGGCGAACCCACCAGCCTTGAAACCGTGTGCTTTTCCATGTATTCACTCATATCCAGGCGAATCACCGAATCCTCGTCGCCGAACATGGCCTCTCCCAAAGCACGGCAAAGTTCGGTTTTTCCCACGCCTGTCGGGCCCAGAAAAATGAAGCTTCCGATCGGCCGTTTCGGATCCTTGAGGCCGGCCCTGGCCCGACGGATCGCCCGGGCGACAGCCGTCACCGCTTCCTCCTGGCCGATCAGCCGACGATGTAGGGTTTCTTCGAGATGCGTCAGCCGTTCGGCTTCCTTTTCCGTCATGCGATTGACCGGGATGCCGGTCCAGAGAGAAACCACCTGAGCGATATCTTCCTCGGTAACCGTATCCCGGACAGCCGTCTGGGCGCGGTTCCATTCGGCTCGTTTTTCCTCAATCTCCCGATTCAGATTTCGTTCCTGATCCCGAAGGGCGGCTGCCTTCTCAAAGTCCTGATGGGAAACGGCCTCCTTCTTTTCGATGACCACCGCTTCCAGACGTTTCTCCTGTTCACGCACATCCAGAGGCGCGGTACAGGCCTGAATCCTCACCCGGCTCGCTGCTTCATCCATCAGATCATTGGCTTTATCCTGCAGATATCGATCCTGACTATACCGGTCTGACAGCTTCACCGCCGCGGCCAGGGCCTCATCCGTGATTCGGACCTTGTGATGCGCTTCATAACGATCCCGCAGGCCGTAGAGAATCGAAAGGGTTTCCTCTGCAGTAGGCTCACCGACGACCACCGGCTGGAACCGTCTCTCCAGCGCCGCGTCCTTTTCGATGTGTTTCCGGTATTCATCCAGGGTTGTCGCGCCGATACACTGAATCTCGCCCCTGCTCAAAGCCGGTTTGAGGATATTCGCCGCGTCCAGGCTTCCTTCGCTGGCGCCGGCGCCGATGATGGTATGGATTTCATCAATAAAGAGCAGGATATTCCCCGCCTTATGAAGCTCCTCCAGCACATTTTTCAGACGTTCCTCGAATTCGCCGCGATACTTGGTTCCGGCCACCATGCTGCCCACATCCAGGGACAGCACCCGCTTCCCCAGCAGCATCTCCGGTACATTTCCCTGCACAATCCGCTGCGCCAGGCCCTCCGCGACAGCACTCTTTCCCACGCCGGGTTCTCCGATCAGAACCGGATTATTCTTGGTTCGACGAATCAGAATCTGAATAATCCGCTGAATCTCATTCTCCCGGCCAATCACCGGATCCAGTTCGTTTTTCGCGGCTGAAGCCGTCAGATCCCGACTGAATCGATCCAGAAGCGTTTTTTCTTTTTTTGCCCTGTTCCTGCCTGCAGGCGCAAACAACGGGAACCCCTGGACACGGCGCACAGGTTCGCTGTTCCCCGCGTTCTCCCGCATTTGACGCAGCAGCTGTTCCCGGGCCGCAGACAGATTCACCCCCGCTTTTCGCAGGAGACCTCCTGCCACTCCGTCGTCATTCCCCAGAAGCGCCAGCCAGATATGCTCAACCGTCACGTAGTTCTGCCCCAGCTTATGGCTTTCTGCCACGCTGGTTTCCAGAATTTTCTTGGCCCGTGGACTCAGCTCAATCCGGCCTCCCGCTTTCTCATCATCCTCCGGATCCCGAACGTTTTTGATCTGCTGCCGCAGCTCGGTCATCAACGGATCATACTGGATTCGCTCCGATACCGCCGGCGGTGTCGAGGTGCCGGTTTTCAGCAGGGCCAGGAGCATATGCTCCGTCCCCACATAGCTTTGGCCCAGTTCACGCGCGATCCGGAAGGCCAGCTGCATAATCGCATTCGCCTGTTGCGTCAGCTGTCCGAAGATGGGCATCGAAAACGCTTTCTGGCTCTCCTGCTGCTGTGCGTTCGCCTGAATCGCGCTGAGAACAGTGTTCAACAGATTGCGCACCCCTCCCCGCACCAGGTCGGAATTCATCCTGCTCATACAATCCGCGCACAGATGGCGCACCGTGGTCTCTTCTCCCGTCACCACGGAAACGGTATAATTCGCTTCTTTGACACGGCATTCCTCACAAAGCAAACCGGTCGCCTCCCTTCATCTTTCCTGCTCCCGTCCCTTTCCGATCTACTGTCGGTTTCGCGCGGCGAGATTCATCAGCATACTTTTCATCATCCGGGCCCGCAGGGCATCCTTCAGGGCATCCGGAACCGGAACAGCCATGGCCCGGGTGCTCAGGGCGGATGCCATCAGGGAAGCCTCCGGCGAAGTAACCAGCTGCTGATCCTTCAGCTGGCTGATCAGCCGAAGGGATTCCTCCTCTGTCAGGGAATCCCCGATCCGCTCGTTCACCAGATACATGAGGCGCTGAGGCCCCGACTCCACCACCCGGACAATCCGGATATATCCGCCTCCGCCCCTCCTGCTTTCCGTCAGATAGCCATGATCCGGAGAAAAACGGGTCGCCAGCACATAGTTGATCTGGCTGGGAGCACATCCGAAGTATTCCGCCAGTTCATTTCGCTTCAGTTCCACCTCTGACGACTCTTCCGTCAGCAGGGTTTTGATAAAATTCTCAATCGTATCGCTTAATCTCATACGCTCGCCTCCCTGATACGCAAGATTCCGAACAGACAGTTCAAAATCTTGACTATCTTTGACCATGCGAGTATATCATATTTTTTCCTGTCTTTCAAGTCCCGCCGGATATTTTTCGAGAGAGCTTATTCAGAATCCGACAGATGATCCCAGGGGATTTCCGCCAGATGCAGTTCGCGGGCAACCACCCGATGAAAATGTTCATCTTTCTGATGGACATACTGAACGGAAGACGGCACCGTGCGTCCGTCGTCCCATTGAACAACGCCGAGTCCGTCCGGCCTGAGGCCGTAATCCGTCAAAGACTTTCCTGCCTCCGGCGTCAGGACGGTCAGCCGGCCCCGAACCCGGTTGCCGAGAAAGAGCGCAAAAAGATTTCTTTCCGGATCCACGGAAAGATGATTGCCTGTAAACCCCGCGATGCCGAAGGCCCGCAGGCCCATATAAAGCGGTATTTCCGAAAAGTACTGATCCGGATGACGAAGATAGCACTGATATCCCAGATATTGCGTATAGGTCCCGTCTCCCAGGGGACGACCCGTCCGGTTGACCGCCATCAGGCGCAGGGATTCTTCGCCGACAATCTTTCGGGAGAGGATCGCCCGACAAAAGCGGATCAGATCCCGCCGGGTTGAAAAAAGGCCCGCGTGACCGCACAGATCCCCGGAATCCCCCTGCAGTAAGGCCGCTTTGGGATCATGCGGAATCCCCCGCCGACCGTCCCGGACCGTTCTCCGCCCTTTTTCCATCCGGTATTCCGGCGCGTAGAGCTCACAATCCTTCACGCGCTCCCCGGGCACTTTTGCCCAGGTTTCTTCCATGCCGGCGGGCCGGAGAATCAGCGCACGAACGCAGTCCATCAGCGGCATTCCCGCCGCAGCCTCCACCACATATTTCAGAATCATGGCGGGGATATCGGAATAGGCCCGTCGATCCGGAATGGCTGCCGGCGCGGCGGAATGCAGGCAGGCCAATGCCTCTTCCCTGTCGGAAAGGGCATCGATCCGGCCCGGAGTTTTCACCGTCACCTGAAACGCGGCAAGACGATCTACCGAAACATCCCTCAGGCCGGAAAACGCCGGAGCGTAATCCGAAACCGGTCTGCTGAAATCCAGCAGACCTTCTTCCCGCAGTTTCATCGCGCATAACCCGGTAAAAAGCTTGGTGACGCTGGCCAGGTCAAACACCGAATCTTCCCCGGCCTCGCCGTTTCCCGCTGTCAGCAGCCGGTCCCCGGCGCCGCAGGCCACAGCCATGGAAGACATGATCCCCGTATCCCGGGTGAAATATCGAACCGCCTCCTCAAGGCCCTCGCATTTTTCAGGATGCATCCCATCGTTCATGGCCGGACTCCGATCCGGGTGCAGGGAACCCGTCCGTTCACCAGATCCGCCAGATGATGGCGGGCATGGCCGATAATCACTGTCGTTCCGCTTCGCACACAGGAAAGAGCATACTCCAGCTTGGCCCTGGCGCCGCCGGCTCCCTCCCGACTGGCGCCGACACAGGACTTCTGCAGCTCTCGCACGCGTTTCTCGACTTCCTCATAATCGGAGCCGAAAACGTCTCTCACCAGCGTTGAAGGATCTCCGGGATGATTGTAGATTCCCTCTGTGGATGTAAGCAGCACCAGCAGCTTCGCCTTTACCAGGCCTGCGATCACCGCGGCTGTTTCATCGTTATCCACGCATTCATGAACTTCCTCGCCGCGGCCGCGCCGAACCGCCAGCTCCATTTTCCGGTTTTCTTCATCGGAAACCGGATCATTATAATTAATGATCGGAATGGTTTTCTGACGGGCCGCCCGGATTAACATCTGCCGAATATGCTCCGATTTTTCCGGATCGTTAAAATGCGTATGCTCCACCAGAATCTGACGAATTCCGTATTCCGGAGGAATGAATTGCCGGTAATTCTGCATCAGGATCGACTGCCCCTGGGCAGCGTAATCCGCCTTATCCTGCTCCGGATCCCCGGAAAGCTCGCACCCGGTGCGCTTCATGTAATCCAGCCGGCCGATTTCCGTCGCCCCGCTGGTCACCCAGATCATTCCGGGTTTCAGTTCCGCTCCCAGCCGGGAAAAAATGTTATAGTCAATATCCCGGTCCTCTTTCCGAATCAGCGCCATGGATCCGATCTTTCCCACCAGCTCAAACTGATATTCCATCGTTGCTCGTCCCCTGTTCCCATTTTGTTTGTTTCTGATCCTGATCTTCATCAGAACAACCTGTCGTTTTTTATCGCGCCGGAAGCGCGTTGAAGAGCGCATGAAGTGGGATGACGCGCCTTGCACAGCATCAGCGTGCAAAGCACGCGGCTTTTCAAACGGGTTGCGCCGGCCCGTCAGAACCGTTCCCGAATCAGCCGGGTCAGCGTGTATACTGCCATGTGATAACCCTTGTTATTTTTCAGAACGACATCGGCCAGATCCCGATACAGGCCGATTCTTTCATGATAGATTCGCTCCACCTCGGCCAGCCCGCCATCCCGCAGCGTGGGTCGTCGATCCAGCTTGATATCCCCCAGGATATCCTCCAGAGGACGGTCGATCAGCACGATCGCTCCCCAGGATCGCATAATCCGTCGGTTCACCGGGTTCATCACGGTCCCGCCGCCGGTGGAAATAATCATCGGCCTGGCATAGGTCAGAAGAGTCAGCGCGGAAGTTTCGGCCCGACGGAAGGTCTCTTCTCCATAGCGTTCGAAAAACGCGTTCACGGTGCAGCCGGCGCTCTGAGCAACCAGTGCGTCCGTATCCGCGAAGGGAATGCCGGTTTCCTTCGCAACACGTTTGCCGAGGCTGCTTTTCCCGCAGCCCTGCATACCGATTAAAAAAACATGTCTGTCCATTTTTCCGGCCTCCCTTCTTCCGTCCGAACCGGATCATTTCCTTTCTCCTGCACACCCCAATAAATCACATTTTCGCTCATCCGTCAAGAGACGGATTCAATTCCGGATGACCTGCCAGAAGATTTCACACACAACAGGAATCACCCGGCGGAATGTTCCAGCGTAAAGCGGAAGGCAGCTCCCTGATTCGTGTCCAGCAGGCAGATGGATTGACCATGCATATCCATAATCCGTTTGCAGATACTCAGTCCCAGCCCCGTTCCCTTCCCGGAGGTGTGCGCCCGGTCCGCGGTGAAGAAGCGATCGAAAATCTTTTCCCGATCCTCCGCGGGAACACCGGGTCCGCTGTCCCGCACAGTGATCTTCGCTTCCCCGGAAGCAACGACGGACTCCATCACGATGCTTCCTCCCTCCGGCGTAAACTTGATGGCGTTATCCAGCAGATTAATCACCACCTGTTCAATCCGATCGCTGTCTGCGTGAACCATGCACGGATCCTCCGCAAACTCGCAGGAGATATCGATCCTTTTTTCCTCCAGGTCACTCATGCGCCGGATAATCGCCCGACGCAGCATCTCGTTGATATCAAAGATGCTGTAATGCAGCGCGGCGCCTTCCTTCTCCATCCGGGAAAGGGTCAGCAGGTCGGTGACCAGATTGCTCAGCCGCTTGCTCTCTTCGGCAATCAACCGCAGGGTGCTTTCTCTTTCCGCTTCGGGAATCACGCCATCTGCCAGGCCCTCCGCGAAGCCGCGGATACTGGTGATCGGGGTCCGCAGTTCATGGCTCACGTTCGCCACAAACTCACGCCTGGCATCCTCTACATCCTCCAGTCTGCCGGCCATCGTATTAAAGGCCCGGCTGAC
Organism: uncultured Eubacteriales bacterium; assembly: GCA_902795555.1. The sequence goes on from CADBLV010000029.1 coordinate 6,738, forward strand.
CTCCCGCAAATCGGCGTTGCCTTTTTTCTCATCCACGCGCACCTTGAAGTTCCCTCCGGACAGCGCCTCCGCGGCCGCCGTCAGCTGACCCAGGGGACGCAGCGCGGAACGGACAAACAGGAACACGGCCACCCCGGACAGAAGCATAATCCCAGCCGCGACCAGAATAATCCTCCCCAGCAGTTCCGAAAGGCCGGATTCAATCCGCTGGGCCATGGTTTGAATAAACACCGCCCCGGTCACATACTCATTCTGCATGAAAGGAACGCCCACAGTAAAGGTTGGCGCGTCGCCTTCGCTGGATCGCAGGATGATCGTTTCTCCGCTCAGAATCCGCGTCAGCGCTTCGTTAATCTCTTCTCCGCTCAGGCTGCTGGCAAAATCCGGATCCCGGCTGTAGGCGGTATACATATTATCCATCACATTTCCGTACCGATCCACAACCGCGATATAGGCGCCGAAATCATTGTTCACCTGTCGGGCCTTTTCGTTCAGATAGGAGCGGGTTGTGTTATCATAAAAGCTGTCCCAGCTCCCTGTGTTGAGCTTGGAAGCCAGATAGGCGATATCCCAGGCCTCGGCGGTCAGCATCTCCAGACGGGCGTTCACCTGGTGATTGCGCAGCGTCACCCACCAGACGGCCGACAAAGCAACCGTCGTCACCAGGATGACAATCATCACAACCGCCATAATCCGCGCGAACATGCAACCCGCTCCTTCGTTTCGTCACTCTTCATTCCTGACTATGATCCGCCCTTTTTCATTTCACGGCGAACTTATATCCAACCCCCCGCACTGTTTCAATCCCCCATCCGTATCGGTCGCTGTCAGGCAGCTTTTCCCGCAGTCGCTTGATATGTACATCGACCGTACGGCTGTCTCCGAAAAAATCAAATCCCCAGACCTGCCGAAGGAGTTGTTCACGGGTGAAAACCTGATTTGGGTGAGAAGCTAGAAAATACAGCACTTCCAGCTCCTTCGGAGGCATCTCGATCCGGTTTCCTTCCAGGCGGACTTCGTATTCCCCGATGCTGACCTTGAGCCCGGGGAAAGCCAGGCTCCCGCCTTTTTCCTCTTCTGTTCCGTGGCTTCGCCGCAGCACAGCCTTCACGCGGGCCACCATTTCTTTCCCATCGAAAGGTTTGACGATATAATCATCCGCGCCCAGTTCCAGGCAGAGCACCTTATCAAAGGTTTCTCCCCGGGCTGTGACCATAATCACGGGAATATTCCCTGTTTTTCGCACCGCCTTCAGCACTTCATATCCGTCCATACCCGGCAGCATCACATCCAGCAGCATCAGATCCGGCGGAAGGCGGTTAAACTCCTCCACAGCCGTATCTCCCCGGGCCGCCTCCCGAACCTCGTAGTTCTCCTTTTCCAGATACAGCCGCATCAGCCGGCTGATATTCGGATCATCGTCAACAACAAGGATATTGGGCTTCTCCTTCATACATCCCGCTCCTTCATCATTTCAGTGTCACCACGGTGACACCGTCCTCGCCCTCGCCGTACAAGCCGCGGCGGAAGCTCTTCACATGCCTGTTTTTCCGGAGATCCTGCTGAATGCCGCTTCGCAACACCCCGGTCCCTTTTCCGTGGATCAGATACACCTCGTTCAACCCGGCGAGGGTTGCCTCGTCCAGATAGCGTTCTACCGTTTCCAGCGCTTCCTCCAGCATCATGCCGCGCACATCGCATTCCGAAGCCACCGTTCGGGTCATCATCCCCGTTTTTGCGCGTACGGTCACCTTCTCCTTCTCCGGAGCTTCTTCCTTCATTCGCAGCTGGCTCAGGTTGGCTTTGAACTTCATCATCCCCGCCTGCAGCTGCACCTCGCCCCGGGCATCCGGCGCGCTGAGAACGGTGCCCTCCGCTCCGAGGGTCAGAATCCGAACCCGGTCGCCCGGTTTCACGGTTTTCGGCGGCTGTGAGCTTTCCGCCTGATCCGGACGAATGCCCTCGGACAGATCGTCAATCTCCCGGTCCAGCCTGCGCCGGAGCTCCGCCGCGCCGGCGGCATCCCCCTGCGCATTTTTACGCATCTTCTTCAGATCGGCCAGAATGCTTTCGCTTTCCTGGCGTGCCTGGGACAGAATCCGTTTGGCGTCCTCCCGGGTCTTTCGAAGGGTCGTCTCCCGTTTTTCCTCCATTTCCCGGCGAAGCTTCTCCGCCTCGTCCCGCAGCCGCACGGTTTCCAGGCTGGCCTGGCGGGCAATTTCCCGTTCGCGCTCTGCCACCTGCCGATGATATTCCGCATTGGCAATCACATCTTCAAAGCGTACGGTATCGCTGGACAGCAGTTTCTTTGCCGCGTCAATCAGATTCTCCGGAAGTCCCAGGCGCCGGCTGATCTCAAAGGCATTGCTTTTCCCGGGAACCCCAATGGACAGACGATAGGTAGGACGCAGGGTTTCCACGTCAAATTCAACCGAGGCGTTTTCCACCCCTTCCGTGGTCAGGGCGAAAGCCTTCAGTTCGCTGTAATGGGTCGTCGCCATAGTTCGCACCCGGATATGCAGCAGCCGGGTCAGAATACTCTGAGCCAGTGCCGCCCCCTCTGTCGGATCTGTTCCGGCCCCAAGTTCATCGAAGAGCACCAGATCCCGCGGCGTCACTTCCCGCATGATCTGCACAATATTCGTCATATGTCCGGAGAAGGTGCTCAGGCTCTGTTCGATGCTCTGTTCATCTCCGATATCCGCAAAAACCTGTTCAAACAAAGCCAGCTCCGTTCCCGGATCTGCAGGAACCTGCAGCCCGGCCTGGGCCATCAGGGTGAAAAGGCCGACGGTTTTCAGCGTAACCGTTTTGCCTCCGGTGTTCGGGCCGGTGATCACCAGGGTATTGAATCCCTGGTTCTTCGCCCGCATATCTGACGGCTGATCTTTTGTTTCCGTCCGCGAATCCTTTCCGCCCGGCCGTTGGTACTGTCCTCCCGGTCTCTGTTCCTTCTCCGTCTCCGGCGGTGTCCCCAGCCACAGGCTGATAGGAACCACCTTTTCCGGATCGATCAGCGGATGCCGGCCCCGGATGATATGCAGATAACCCCGGTCGTTCATCTTCGGGCTGACGCAGGACCATCGCCGGCTCAGCAATCCCTTGGCAAAGATAAAATCCAGTTCCGAAAGGCATTCCACGGTTTCCCGAATGGCCTGAACCGAAGGCGCCACCTCCGCAGAGAGAGCCGCCAGAATGCGGGCGATTTCCCGCTGCTCCTTCATTTCCCATTCCTTCAGCTCATTTCCCATTTCCACGGCTGCCATTGGCTCAATGAACAGCGTCGCGCCGGAGGCGGACTGATCGTGCACCAGGCCGGGCACGCTGGATCGATATTCCGCCCGCACAGGCAGCACATACCGGTTTCCCCGCACGGTGATGATCGCCTCCTGCAGCACCTTCTGCATGGACGCGGAATGAATCATCTGGTTCAGTTTCTCCCGAATCCGGTCCTGTGCCCCCCGGAGGTGCCGGCGGATATTCATCAGCTCCGAAGACGCCCTGTCGGCAATCTCCTCTTCCGTAAGGATCGCGTCAGAGATGTCCTTTTCCAGATTTCGGGCGATAAACAGTCCTTCCGCCATGGCTTTTAAACGGGGGGTATTCTCCCTGTCCGTCACCAGCGCATCCCGGGCGGCGCGGCTGGCCCGCAGCGTCTCCGCCACGTTCAGCAGCATGCCCGCGGTCAGGCTTCCTCCCTTTTCACAGATGCTGAGCGCTTCCCGCACGTCCGGAAAGGCGATCATGGGATGGCCGCCCACATATTGCAGAATCACGGTCGCTTCTTCTGTCTCCGCCTGCGCTGCCATCACGGAAGAAAGATTGTCAAACGGCGTCAGGTTCCGGCATTTTTCCGCCCCGGCCGCCGTCAGAGCGCCCTCCGACAACAGTGCTCTGATCTTGTTAAATTCCAGAACCCGCAAGGTTCTCTCCGCCATCATGAATCTGTCACCTCTTCATCCGCTCTCTCTCCGGTCTCCCTGTCCTTTTATTCCACCGGTCGCTGCCAGTGGCCCGAGGTAGCCGGCATACCGGTCTTTCTGTGCTGTTCGATCGCCGCAAACACCGTTTCCGCCTCTTCAGGGCTCTCCACGGTCAGTTCCGCCATCGGATTCAGTCCCCGGGCCCGATCCGTCAGCTCCACCGGCCGCATGTTCATCAGCCGAACCATACATCCTTCCTCCAGCCGCTGTCGCAGCAGCGGAAACGCGTATCCCCGCGGATCCTCCAGCGCGGTATCCCGCAGGGCCTCCGGGCTTCCCCGGTCACACCAGTCACACAGGCGATGTCCGGACGTTAATCCCCGGGCAGTCCGGGCCGGACAGTGATGCAGCAGCATCAGCTGGGTCCTCCCCCAAACTTTCACCACCACCGGCGCTCCCCCTGCGGTCAGCGTTTTCAGTTCTGCCCCGGTCAGCTCCTCCGACGCGGTCACAAAGGCACAGCCCTCTTCCAGCAAAAATGCCGCAGCCTGTCGGTTCATGACGGGAATACCGCTGCCCGCCCCGTAAGGCACGGGCCAGGAGACCCCAAGCTGGCCCACGCTGCCCAGCACCACGCCGCCCAGTTTTTCCCGCCATCTTTCGCACAGTTCCCGAAACATTTCCAGCGTTTCTTCCTCGCACACGGAAGGCAGCTGGAGCCAGTCTCCCGTCTCCATGCCGGCCAGCAGCGCCGAAAGCGCCTCCCGGCGCAGATCCTCCGGATCCCGGATCACACGAAAGCCTGCCTGTCGGGCAGCCTTCGCCTGCGCCGCCGTCCGAACCTTTGCCATCGGAGGCAATTTCGCGGGCGGTATTTTAACCGGCGGCAGCGCCGGGGTCACATCCTCGTCCAAAGGCGTCCCGGGCTCCTCCTCCGGAAATTGCTCGTTCGCATCTGCCATGCTTTTCGGTTGGCTATTTGGGAATCGCTCCCGCTCACGCAGACCGCAAACAAAATCTTCCTCAAAAGCCCGAATTCGCTCTTCCGCCAGACGCTCCAGCGCCTCTCTGCGCAGCGCATTCAACTGGCCTACGGGTACAAAGGCTCCTCTGCTTTCTACCCGGAACGAATCCGGAACAAACACGGTTTCTCCCATCTTTCGCAGCCCGCGAATCAATTCCTCTTCGGAGGCCGGCCGCGTCCGGGCTTCGCTCACATTTTCCCCGTAAACCGTCACCCGGTTTTCCCCATCCGACACAGTCAGCATCATCGGCTCTCCGGGCATGGCCCGCAGGCAGAGAGAAACCGGAACCTTTCGGCCCGGAAGCGCCATGGCATCCTCCAGCTGTTTCCGATCGGTCAGACGAAATACAGCGTCTCCCGCCGAAACCCGCAGCCCGTCCCGCAGGCGAACCGTCGCTGTTTCTCCGGCCCGGGCATCCCTGCCTGCATAGACCATTTCCTCCCGGACCTGCCCGTGATGAAACGCCAGCGCGTCACCTCCGCACAGCTCGCCCTCCAGCCGAATCTTTGCCAGTCCGCCGGAAACCGCCGCCACCGTTCCCACCGGCAGCCCCTTGTGACCCGCGGCCCGGGAATCGATGATTCCCGCGTCCTCGCATCCCAGAGCATATCCTTCCGTAAACGCGCCCCGGCTGAAAATCTGCCGCAAAGCCCGTTCTTCTTCCTTTGTCCCGGCAAAGCCCACGCCGTCCGGCGCGTCCAGCCCGCGGCGATAGGCAGAGGCTGTCACGGCCACATATTCCGGCCGTTTCAGCCTTCCTTCAATTTTGACGGAGGAAACCCCGGCCCCGGAAAGCATCGGCAGCCTGTCCAGCAGGCAAAGATCCCGCGGGCTGAGCCAGGCGCCTTCCTGCCCGCGATAAAGATAGGTTTTCCGGCAGGGCTGCGCGCATCGTCCCCGGTTCCCGCTGCGCTCCCCGACCATGCTGGAAAACAGGCACTGGCCGCTGACGGAAACACAGAGGGCGCCATGCCCGAAAACTTCAATCTCCACGCCTGTCTCCGCGCATTTTTGGATTTCATCGAGTGAGCATTCCCGGGCCAGAACCACGCGTCGGATGCCATGTCGCGCACACCAGGCAACCCCCGTCCGATTATGAATCGTCATCTGGGTGCTGGCGTGCACAGCCAGCTCAGGCGCCATCTGCCTGCACAGGCGAAGCACCCCCACATCCTGAATCAGCACAGCGTCCGCCCGCAGCTCCCGCAGCATTAGTAGCACTTCCGCCACCTCAGCCAGTTCCCGATCCTTCGCCAGCGTATTCACCGTGACATGAACCCGCATATGGCGCAAATGGGCAAATCGGATCGCTTCCGCCAGTTCCTGCCGGTTAAAATTCCCCGCGCCGGATCGGGCGCTGAAAGCCGTATAGCCGAGATAAACCGCGTCCGCGCCGGCTGCGTCCGCCCTCTCCAGCGCTTCCCGGTTTCCGGCGGGAGCGAGGTTTTCCATCCTGTCCGTTCCTCCGTTTTCCGTTTCATTCTTCCGCGGATGCCTGCTCCCCCATCCGTTCCATCTGGCGGCGGAGCATCCTGTTTTCATCCTGCGCCTTCATCAATTCATCCGCCAGCTGGAAGCAGGTCAGCACAGCCCCCTGGGCCGAAGGCAGCTTGGTCAGGGCGGCGGTTTCGTTCAGTTTGCGGTCCACATACGCCGCCACCCGCCGGACATATTCCGGCGGATCGGAGGAAGTAAGAGTATAGTTTTTCCCGGCCACCAGCACGGTGATCGCCTGCTTTTCCATGTCCTGTTCCCTCCCCTGCCGCCTGATCCGTCCCGGCGGCGTGACATAATAACAGCGCAGAAGGCAAATTCCCTTCCGCGCTGCGTTCGTTCATCAGATCTGTTCGAAGGGATAGACCTCTCCGAAGGTATCCACCCGAATGGATTCCATCTCCTGCGGCGTCAGCGGCTTGTCCGCCGCGTCCCTGGGCGTGTTCACAATTTCCTCCGCCACATCCATGCCTTCCAGCACCTTGCCGAAGGCCGCGTATTGGCCATCCAGATGGGGGCTGTCGCTGGTCATGATAAAGAACTGGCTGCCGGCAGAATCAGGCGCCATGCTGCGGGCCATGCTGAGCACCCCGTAGGTATGCTTCAGGGGATTGTTCACGCCGTTGGCCGCAAATTCTCCCTTGATGCAGTATCCGGGGCCGCCGTATCCTGCGCCTTTGGGATCTCCGCCCTGAATCATGAATCCGGGAATCACCCGATGAAAAATCACCCCGTCATAGAACCCGCTGTTGGCCAGCGCCACAAAATTCCCTACCGATTGGGGCGCGATTTCCGGATACAGTTCTCCCTTCATCTCCCCGCCGTTTTTCATTCGAATCACAAACTCAGGATTTCGAGCCATTTTGATCCTCCTTACCTCCCTGCCGGCCCAAAGGCCGGGGGTTCCCTCTCGCTTTTTCGCGGAAGCAACTGTTATTTTATCAGGATTTGCCGCATCTGGCAAGTTTTTTGACAATCCCGGCATTTGAAGGTATAATTGGATTGTTTTGAGGAGGGGTTTCGCCGTCATGAGGATTGTTCATCCCGCCCAGTCCGTAAACGGACTGAACCCGGAAGACGTGTTTTACGCCATTGACGATCTGGGCACCCAGACCGGATACGGTTTCATTCTTTATCAGCTGCAGCCCGGCCTGTATCCGGATTGCCCTGTCAACCTGTATTTTTCCATTGAAGGAGATGCCGCGTCCCGCTATCTGCTTTTCGGGGCCCTGGTGGCCCGGGCGCGCATTCTGCAAAATGTCAATCCCCAGATGCGGGCCCGCCTGTACACCAGTCTTGCTCCCTCGGACACGCAGATGAAGGATTTCTATCTGCATAACGGGTTCGACTGCGATGAATCGGACGATATTCTGCAGCTGGCCATCCCCTTTGGGGACGGTCGGATTCCCATGAGCTGCACCGTAGTGCCCACGCCCCTGAACACCTGGGACGAGCAGAACCATCTGATTCAGAGGCTGCAGCTGAACGAGATCACCTTTGTGGATATCAATTATCTGAACGCCCTGCGCCGCATGCCCCATTTCATGACCCTGGGGCTGTATCGGAACGCGGCGCTGATCGGCGAGGTGATCATGGCCGGCCAGGGTTGTGAATGTGAGCTTGTCGCCATCTATATCGAGCCCGGCAGCCGCCGCCAGGGGATGGCCAGAGCCCTGCTGCACAGGATGATGGCCATCATGGCGGCGGAGGGCGTTACCCGGATTACGACGCGCATCATGAGCCGAAGCGTGCCCCAGCGCCAGCTGATGAATCATTTCGGCGCCCAGGTGATCGGTGTGAACATGCTCTTCCCCGGCATGTATCTGAATTGATCCCGCTCCGCGTTCCGTTCGGAAAGCCGGATCGCTTATCGCATGCTTTTCCGGAAGCCGGATGATTTTCCGGCTTCCTGTTTTTTCCTGATTTTTCCGACGGCGGTTTCGTTCTTCCCTTGACGAACCTCCGCGGAAAGACTATAATGTCTTCATCTGTGTTCGAAGGAGGAAACGATCGACATGAAATCCAACAGAAAGCGCGGCATGGGAAAAACCGGGTCCATTGTCGTGCTGTGTGTGGTGCTGGTGCTGACCATCGTCGCGGCCATCATCGGTGTCACAGGGCTGCGCCTGCCGCCTCAGGGCCTCTACAGGGTGCTGAGCTGGCTGCCGACAACAAATTCCGACGCCTGGCCGGAAAGTCTCCCTCTGGGGCTTGACCTGCGGGGCGGTATGTATGTGGAATATTCCGGAAAAGCGCCGGAAGGCTCTTCCGCGAACTTTGACGAGCTGATGAACGGCACCATGAGCATCATCCAGCAGCGTCTGAGCGACAAAGGCTTCAACGAAGCCAATGTGCAGCGGATCGGAACCGACGGCATCCGTGTGGAAATCCCCGATGTCCAGGACGACACCGTGCTGGACCTGATCGGAACCCCCGCCAAGCTGGAGTTCTACAATCCCCAGGGCGAAGTGTTCATGACCGGTGATATGGTGAAAACCGCGCAGTATTATTACGCCGACGGTGATCATCAGATCGCTTTCACGCTGACGGATGAAGGCGCGAAGCTCTTCGCGGACGTCACCAGCGCCAGCATCGGCCGGACCATTGCCATCTATCTCGACGGCGAGCAGCTCATCGCTCCGACCGTGCAAAACGCCATCACCAATGGCTCCGGCGTCATCAACGGTCTGGGCAGCGCCGAGCGTGCCACCACCATTGCCGCGAAAATCCAGAGCGGTGCTCTCCCCCTGGAGCTGACCCAGCAGAAAGTGGATAAGGTTTCCGCCACCCTGGGCCAGGATGCGGTCAGCAGTTCCGTCCGGGCCGCCATCATCGGCATCTGCCTGATCATGGTCCTGATGATCTGCCGCTATCGTCTGAACGGTCTCATCGCCAGCTGGGCCCTGACCATCTACATCATCCTGCTGTTCCTGTTCATCGCGCTCTTCCGCATCCAGCTGACCCTGCCCGGCCTGGCCGGCGTCGTCCTGGGTATCGGCATGGCCGTGGATGCTAACGTCATCATCTTTGAGCGCTTCAATGAAGAAGCCCGCCGCGGACGTCCCGCCCGGGCCGCGGTTCGCGCCGGATTCAAGAACGCCATGAGCGCGGTGCTGGATGCGAATGTGACCACCCTGATCGCCGCCATCGTGCTCCTGATCTTCGGCACCGGATCCATCCAGGGCTTTGCGAAAACGCTGCTGCTGGGTGTGGTGGTCTCCATGATCACCGCCATCCTGGTCACCCGTTTCCTGATGAACCGCTTCGTCGGCGCGGGCGCGACCAAAATTTCCCTGTACACCAAAGTTCCCGCTGAAAAGGAGGTGCAGGCATAATGGTGATCAAAAACCGTTCCAAGCTCTGTCTGTGCATCAGCGGCGCCATCATTGCCATCGCCCTGATCCTGACGATCTTCGGCCATGGCATCAACCTGGGAATCGATTTCGAGGGCGGTCTGAGCATGCAGTACAGTCTCGGCCAGACTGCGGATAAGAACGATGTAGAAGCTGTCCTGAACGGAATGAACATCGGCTCTTATACGATCACCGTCCAGGGCGCAAACAACGATGAAATCAACATCCGGATCAAGGATGTGTCCAAAGAGGATATCCAGAAAGTTCAGGAAACCTTTGAGCAGGGCGTGAAGGAAAAGTATCCGAATGCCGTGTCCATCGGAGATGTGAACTATGTAGGTCCCGTGGCGGGTGCCACCCTGGTCAAGAACGCTGTCATCAGCGTGCTGCTGGCTGCCGCCCTGATGCTGATTTACATCGCCATCCGTTTTGATTTCAACAGCGGCATTTCCGCCGTCTTCGGCCTGCTTCACGATGTGCTGATCATGCTCAGCTTCATGGTCATCTTCCGCAGCTTCATCCAGATGAACTCCAGCTTCATCGCCGCGGCCCTGACCATCGTGGGCTACAGTATCAACAACACCATCGTCATCTTCGACCGCATTCGGGAAAACGCCAGGAAGATGCCCACCGTCGCCCGGGAAGAAGTCACCAACATCTCCATTCGGGAGAGCCTGGGCCGCACCGTGTGCACCACCATCACCACCCTGATCACCATCGTGGCGCTCTGCATCCTGGGTGTCGCCTCGATCCGCGAATTCGCCCTGCCGATCATCGTCGGTATCCTCTCCGGTGTTTACAGCGCCAACATGATCAACGGTTATGTCTGGGC
>CADBLV010000030.1 GCA_902795555.1 uncultured Eubacteriales bacterium
CTGTAAAGCGTTCCCCCAGCCCGTACACCGTTTCACCGACCGCCAGATCCAGGGAGTCGATCATATAGCTCTTCCCATGGGGCTGCAGAGAGCTGGGTCCATCCTCCTCCAGCAGCGCCCGGGCCATCCCGTGATATCCCGTGGAGGTCAGCTTTTTCCCGTCCTCCCCCAGAAAATCGATCTGCCACTGCCCTTCCCGGATCATCGCCCGGGCGGTCAGCTTTCCGCTGCGAAGCGAAGCGGATTCAGGCCCGATCACGATCTCCGGCTCAACAGGCTCCTCCATGGTCTCAAAGTGAGGTGCCCGGTCAACCGCTCCGGCAAAATGCGTCAGGCGCACCCGGATGATGTCCTCCCGCGGCGCGCTGAGGGTCACCTGCAGCGCCGCGATGTTCAGCACGTCCCCGCGCCCCCGGATCGGGCGGCAAGCGGCCAGCAGCCGAAGCTCCTTTCCGACCTGTTCCGCCCGCACGCACTGCGTCGCGAAATCCATCCGGAATTCAGGTTTCGTCATCCAGTATCCGTTTGTAAATTTCATTTTCTCTCTTCCCCCATCTGTTTGGTGGATTTCCGTCCTCTTTTGATTATATCAAAAACCCTGCCGGCAGGCAATGCGGTTTCACATGGTAATTTTGGGGTTTCCCCGGCTTTGGCTCTTCCGTGCCGGATACGCAGCGCTGATCTTCTCCTCCCCCGGCCCGGCCTCCGGGTCTTCTTTCGATAAACGGTCGTTTTTTCCGGATAAGCGGCTGCTGTTTTTCGGAAAACGGGCTTGCGGAAAAGGAATCATTCTGCTACAATATGCCTTGTGTGAAATCACAACAAACAAAGGAGGAACCTGTATTATGAAAAAACTGTTTGCTCTGATGCTGGCCCTGATGCTGGCTCTGGCCGGTGTGTCCGCGGTCGGCGCGGAAGCCCCCGCTGCCGAAGTCGCCGCTGCCCAGACGAGCACCGCCGGCACGATCAGCCTCGGGCTGAATCTGAATGCCGAAGCCATCGCTGCCCTCGCCGGCGCCACCGATGAAACGAGCGCCGCGCCGTTCACGACCATCGTGAATCTGGTGAACAGCCTGGGCTTCGTCTCGACCAGCGACGGTGTGGATGCCGAAGGATTCATCACGCTGAACGATCTGCCCGTGGTCGGCATGGCTGTTCTCAAGGATACTGACAATATGCGGATCCTGAGCAACCTGTTCCCGAATTACATCCTGAAGGTTGATCAGCAGGCGACCGGCGGCGTCGTGCCCCAGATCTCCCTGGATCCGGAGCAGATGAACGCGATGGCGGCCCCGCTGACCCAGTTCGTCGGCGAGCTGCAGGCGAAGATCGGCGAGCCCGAAAAGGTGGAAGCCATGTTCTTCGAGACCCCCTTCACGGTGAAGCTCCCCATCAACCTGACCACCAAGGAAGTTGCGCAGATGGCGCTCACCGCTGCCAAGGAGCTCGTTTCCCAGGAAGGCTTCACCTCCCTGCTCGAGCAGATCAAGGGCATGGGTATGAATATTAATTTCGATGCCTCTGAGATCGACGCGAAGCTGGAAGCGATCAACAGCGCCAAGGATGAAGATCTGCCCACGCTGGATGCCGCGATGTACAGCAACGATGCCGGCGACAGCATGCTCTTCGTCATCAACCTGATCAAGGGCACCGAGCAGGTCAACATCAAGGCCGGTTCTCTGAACGGCGGCTTCGTCTCCGAAGTAGACGTTCCCAGCAAAATGTACTTCATCGAGACCGGCGACGATACCGGCGTGGTCATGCACATGGAAGCTTCCGTTCAGGAAGGCCTGGCCATAACCATGGATGGCACCATCCTCACTTCCGAAACCGGATTCGATGGCCTGTTCACGGTGAAGATGAATGATACGGAGCTGGGCTCTGTGATCCTTTCCGGTTCTCCCGACGGAACCCTGTCCGGCGTGTTCACCACGGAAGGTAAGACGGAAATCAGTGTGACTGAACTGCAGGATGCTGAGAAGTCGGAAGGCTTCAAGAAGGACGTCCAGGAAGGTGTGGGCGCGATCCTCAACGACATCTTCACAGCCTATCCGGAAGCCGCCAGCATTTTCGCCATGTTCATGCCGCAGACCGGCGCGACAACGACCCAGCCCTGAACGCCGTAACGCGAAACAAACCATATGATAAGAAGGGGATCGGCCTGAAAAGGCCGATCCCTTTTGTCAGAAAACCGGACGCAATCCTGATCCTCGATCAAAACGACCTGTCGTTTTGGGTCGCATCCAAAGGTGCGTCCTTTGTTCACAAAGGAGGGAAAACCCCATGTTCTTCCGAAAAGCCGCAAAACCCGCTGTAACGCCTTACGATCCCGCCGAAAAGAAGCCGGTCATCCGCTGCAGCATCTGCACCGGCGAACAGGTCGCCGGGTTTCGCCGCGCGGACGGATCCTTCGAGGAGGTCCTCCTGATTCGCGATCCCGCGGATCTGCAATTCTTCCGCGATCGTTACGGCATCACCGGGGACATCGAAAAAATCTACTGATTCAGCGAAGGAACACCCTCGCTTCATAGGGCTGCAGCTTTCCGTCCTGATGGGTCGGATAATTGGAAATCAGTTCCTCGCCCAGGTCCCCGGTTTCCACAGGGCAGGCCACGGTGCGCTCCGTCCAGTTCAGCAGCACGGTCAGTCGCTGGTCGTCCAGCACTCTGGCATAGGCGTAAACATCCGGGTGCTCTTCCAGCATCGGCACGAACGAGCCGTATACGATCACGTCATGCTGATGCCGCAGGGCGATCAGTTTCCGGTAGTAATGGTATACGCTGTCAGGATCGTTCACCTGGTCCGCGGCGTTGATCCTCGGATAATTCCCGGTCACAGGCAGCCAGGGCGTGCCGGTGGTGAATCCCGCGTTTTCCGATCGGTCCCATTGCATGGGCGTCCGCGCGTTGTCCCGGGCGATCCTCGCGAAATAGCGCATCATGTCCTGCCCGTCCACCAGCCCGGATTCGACCCACTGTTTCCACGCGTTATGCACTTCCACGTCCTCATACTGGTCCAGCCTGGTGAAATAGGCATTGGTCATGCCCAGCTCTTCTCCCTGATAGACATAGGGGGTTCCGCGCATCATGTGAATCATCGTCGCGAGCATCTTCGCGCTCACAGCCCGAAACAGCTCGCTGTCGTTTCCGTATCGGCTCACCTGCCGCGGCTGGTCATGGTTTCCCAGATAAACCGTGTTCCAGGCTTTTCCCTGCAGCCCGGTCTGCCATCGGTTAAACGCGGCCCGGACATCCCGCAGCGGGGCCCCGTGGTCGCTCCATTTGCCCAGCTCCGTTCCGTCGTTCAGCCCGTCGTTGTGCTCAAAGGAAAACATCATATTCAATTCTGTGCCTTCCGGATTGGCATAGCGCAGCGTCTGCTCCACCGGGCCGTCCGTTTCCCCGACAGTCAGGAGATCATAGTGGTCTAGCACGCGTTTTC
>CADBLV010000031.1 GCA_902795555.1 uncultured Eubacteriales bacterium
CCAGCACGGTCAAACAGCTGTGCTCCACGGACGAGATTGAGGCTGAGAAAAAGTATAAGGATCCGTTCAAATATGTCCCGACGCATACGCTGGTTTTGTATACAAACCACCTGCCCAGGGTCGGGGCCAGCGACGACGGCACCTGGCGGAGGCTGATTGTGATTCCCTTCGGCGCCAAGATTCAGGGCAAAAGCGACATCAAGAATTACGTGGATTACCTCGTGGAAAATGCCAGTCCCTACATCATGACCTGGGTGATCGAAGGGGCGAAGAAGGCCATTGACGCCGGATTCAAACTGAATCCGCCCAAATGTGTCCGGGAGGCCATCAGTGCCTACCGCGAGGGGAATGACTGGCTGAGTCATTTCCTTGAAGAATGCTGCGAAATCGGCGACAGTTTCGAACAGAAGTCCGGCGAACTGTATCAGGAGTATCGCGCCTTCTGTCAGCGGAATGGTGAGTATACCCGGAACACGACCGACTTTTATCGGGAACTGGAGAACGCGGGTTATGAGCGCCGAAAGAAAAATGCAGGCAGATTCGTAACCGGGCTGAAACTGCGGAGCGATTTTATAACGTGACGGTCATGACAGCCAATTCTGAAACTTTTTCTGAATCAGAATGGAAAAAGTGACAGTCATGGCAGTCATATCATAAAAAGTCCCTATAGGGAAAAATCAGGAAAAATCCTTATAGAAAGGTTTTTCAAAACGACCGCCATGACCGACACTTCAAGACGAAAAGGGAAGCACCATCCCGCGCATGCCGGATGGAGATCGGAGGCAAACATGACAATCCTGCTGAAGGATTACAGGAGATTACAGGGAGGGAACTGTGATGAAGTATGAACCCCATGCATATCAGCAATTCGCCGCGGATTTTATCGTAGCGCATGAGACCGCAGCCGTATTCCTCGACATGGGTATGGGCAAGAGTGTGATCACGCTGACGGCGATTGAGCGGCTGATGTATCAGGATTTTGAGATTCGAAAGGTGCTGGTGATCGCGCCGCTTCGGGTGGCGAAAAGCACCTGGCCTGATGAGATTCAGAAGTGGGATCACCTGCAAGGGCTGACCTGGTCGTTGATCATCGGTACCCCTCAGGAGCGGATGGCGGCGCTGCGGAAACAGGCTGACATTTACCTGATCAACCGGGAAAACCTGCAGTGGCTGGTGGAGAAAAGCGATATGCCGTTTGACTACGATATGGTGGTGATCGACGAACTGTCCTCCTTCAAAAACCGGCAGGCAAAGCGTTTCAGGGCCATGATGAAAGTCCGACCCTTTGTACGCCGTATCGTGGGCCTGACGGGCACACCCGGCAGCAACGGTCTCATGGATCTGTTTGCGGAATTCTGTGTGCTGGATATGGGCCGGCGGCTGGGTCGCTTCATCAGGCAGTATCAGAATATGTATTTCAAACCTGTCGGGATGAACCCTTACACCGGCGTCGTTTACAACTACGTTCCCCGGCCCGGCGCGGAAGAGGAGATTTACCGGCGCATCGGAGACATCACCATCGGCATGAAAGCCTGCAGCCACCTGAAGATGCCGGAACTGATCTCCACGACCTGTGAGGTGGAAATGTCAGAGGACGAAAGGGAACAGTATGACGCCATGAAGGAAGAACTGGTGCTGTCCCTGCCGGACGGGGAGATCACCGCGGCCAACGCCGCTGTGCTGACCGGAAAGCTGCTGCAGATGTCCAACGGCGCGATTTATACCGATGACAGAAAAACCGTGCGGATTCACGACCGGAAACTGGATGCCCTGGAAGACATTATCGAGGGCATGAACGGGAAACCGCTGCTGCTGGCCTACTGGTTTCAGCATGATGCGCAGCGGATTGCGGAACGGCTGACGCAGATCGGTGTGCCTTTTGAGCGGCTGGATTCGGAAGAATCCATCAGGAGATGGAACGCGGGCGGGATCCGGGTCGGGCTGGCGCACCCGGCCTCCACAGGGCACGGGCTGAACCTGCAGAAAGGAGGAAATACCCTCTGCTGGTTCTCGCTGATCTGGTCGCTGGAACTTTACCAGCAGATGAACGCCCGCCTGTTCCGGCAGGGGCAGAAGGCCGAGACCGTTGTGATTACGCACATTGTGACCAGGGGGACGGTTGATGCCCGGGTGCTGAAAGCACTGAATGAGAAAGATCGGATTCAGGAGGCGCTGATCGACGCGGTCAGGGCCGAAGTGGGGAGATGACAGGATGGGAAGCATGAAGTCAGAACGACGCGGATTGTGTTATCAAAAGAATGAGGAAGGAGGGGGTGAAATGACCCCGAAGGAATATTTGAATCAGGCATACTGGCTCGACCGCCGTATCAACAGCAAGCTGGCGCAGCTGTCCGCGCTGCAGGAGATGGTGACCAAGACCACATCGATCATGAGCGGCGATGTGGTCAGCCGGACCCGGAACGTACACAGCATGGAAGATGTGATGGCCAGGATCATTGACATGCAGGCCGAGATCAACGGCGATATTGACCGGCTGGTGAATCTGAAAAGGGAGATCATACAGGCGGTGAAGGCCGTGGACAATCCGGAGCTGCAGACGCTGCTGGAACTGCGATACCTGTGCTTTATGGACTGGCCGGATATTGCCTCTGAGATGCACTGCTCCGAGAGTAATGTGTACAAGGTGCATTCCAGAGCGCTCAGGGCGGTGCGGGTACCGAAATTGGATAGTAAATGATAGTAATTTCCACTGGATTCCAGTAGGTCCTTTATGATATGATATACTCAGCAGAACAGGATCGAGAGAGCCCCGCGGGCACACGCCCCGGGGCTTTTGACGGTGCGTATCGAACACGGGTGCGAGGCTCAGGGGCTCTGGACCGCAAGCGTGAAAACGGAGGAATAATGGGGAAGATTGACGCAAGGGCGCTTGCGCAGGCGGGGTTCCGGTATCTGGGCCGGAGCTATCAGGAGATGGACTGCCAGGGATTTGTGGAACGATGTCTGGCGGACTGCGGGAATCACACGGATCTGAGCGGG
>CADBLV010000032.1 GCA_902795555.1 uncultured Eubacteriales bacterium
AATACATGTTCCCCAAGGGGCATGCGGTGGCATACGTCACCATGAGTCTGCGGGTGGCCTGGTTCAAACTGCATGAGCCCCTGGCTTATTACTGCGCCTATTTCACGGTTCGGGGCGACGGCTTCGATGCCAGCACCATGCTAATTTCTCCGGACACCTGCCGATCCCGGATCCGGGAGATCCGGGACATGGACAAGCCTACCGCCCGGGACAAGGAAATCGCCACCTGTCTGGAACTTGTGCTGGAGATGAACTGCCGGGGAATTCAGTTCCTGCCGGTGGATCTGTATCGCAGCGATGTGAAAGCCTTCCGGATTGAGGACGGGAATATCCGCTGCCCCTTCACCAGCCTGCCGGGACTGGGGGAAAGCGCCGCGATTCCGATTGCGGAAGCCCGGAAAGACGGGCCTTTCATCAGCGTCGAGGATTTGAAAATCCGCGGGAAAGCCGGCAGCGCGGTGATCGATATGCTGCGGGCCCACGGCGCCCTGGAGGGGATGACGGAAACCAATCAGATCAGCATGTTCGGATAGGAATTGCTCCGCCGGGAAGGCAGGATTTGGAAGCGCCGGCGGAGAAAGATAAACAGAGGAAGACCATGACCGAAAGCGGATTCGCTTCGGAAGCGGATGGACCGCGAAAGCACACGATCAGCAGGAGAAAGGCGGAAAGGAGGGACGACCTTGCATAAGACCATGAATCTGAAAGGCTTTGTGCTGATTCTGGGCATCGCACTGGCCCTGTTCCTGACCTTTCATCTGATGCTGCGCGGGTCGCTGAACCAGAAAGAGGAAAAGGAGCGGGAGCTGCAGGTGGCACTGACCCGTCTGGAAGAGCGGAACAAAGCCCTGAACGAGAGCCTGAGCAAGGTTGGGACCAGTGATTATATTGTCTCCAGCGCCATGCGGGATTATTCTTTCATGAACAAAAACGATATCCGTTTTGAATTTGACCATCCGGAGGCGCTTCAGGCGTATTCGGAATCTGAGTTTGCCATCCTGATGGATGAAATCTACACCTATTCGGAATCGGAGTTTGCGACCCTGATGGAGGAGAAACTAAGATAAGGAAGAGTTCCGGAGCCGGAGACCCGGGGACTCAGCCGAAGGAGGGAAGCCATGATTGTGGCCGTAATCGGGATCGGATCCAACTCGGTGCGCATGCTGACAGCGGACGTCCGGGAAGTTCCCTTCCGCCGTCTGGCCCGGGATCGGGCGGGAACCCGGCTGTTTGCTGGGCTGGACGAACAGGGAAACCTGAGCCCGGAGAGCATGGCAAAAACCCTGGAGGCTGTGGGACAGATGGCTCTGGAAGCCCGGAGGAGACAGGCGGACCGCCTGCATCTGTTTGCCACCAGCGCCGCCCGCGATGCCCGGAACGGTAGGGAATTCATGGAAGCCGCGGAAAGGGCGGCAGGGGTTCCGCTGGAAATCCTCTCCGGACAGGAGGAGGCAGAGCTCAGCTTCCGCGGCGCCAGCGCCGTGGCGCCGGAAGGCGTCCGGTGCGGCGTGATCGATATCGGCGGCGGAAGCACGGAAATCGTTTCGGGGCTGCGCAGGAAAGCGGGCGGCGCTTCCGTCGACTGCGCTTTTTCCTGCCAGATGGGCGCGGTCCGGCTTTATCGGCAGCTTCCCCTGGAATGCCGGGCGGACATGGCGACCGTGGAGGCGGAGGCCACCCGCATTCTGGAGGAAAACCTGGCGGCTCATCCGGAATGCCGCGCCCCGGATCTGTGGGCCGGCACAGGCGGCACCTTTACCACCCTGGCAGCCATGGCGAAAAATATTCCGTGGCAGAGCCGGGAGTGCATGCACGGCACCCGTATCACCGAACCGGAAATCCGCCGCCTCGGGGAAGTGCTGGCGGATCTGGATCCGGAATCCCGCAAGCGCCTGCCGGGACTGCAGCCGGGAAGGGCGGACATTGTCGTGCACGGGATCTGCATCCTGCTGGCTGTGATGAAACGCCTGGACATTCCCGGTGTCATTGTCAGCGAATACGGCAATCTGGACGGCTATATCAGCAAGATGTACGAGGAACAGACAGCCGCGGAGAACAGATGATGTCTCTCCAAAGGTTCGCGGATTGATTGAACAGCGCCTCATTCGGAGATACAGCGTGAATGAGGATTCGAAAAACGGAGGTTGAGTCAGCCATATGCTTCAGCTGGAAAACGTTTCCTTTCAGGTGTCCGCCGAGGGTGCGGACAAGGAAATCGTCCGGAATGTGACCCTGACGATTCCGAAGAACAAGCTTGTTGTGGTGACAGGCCCGAACGGCGGAGGAAAAAGCAGCCTGGCCAAACTGATTGCGGGCATTGAGAAACCGACGGAAGGTCGCATTCTGTTCTGCGGGGAGAATATCACATCGCTCTCCGTAACGGAAAGGGCCCGGAAGGGCATCGCCTTTGCCTTCCAGCAGCCGGTTCGCTTCAAGGGGATCCGAGTGCTGGATCTGATCCGTATCGCGGCGGGAGAGACCCTTTCCGCGGCGGACGCCTGTGTGTATCTGAGCTCCGTGGGCCTGTGTGCCCGGGATTATGTGGACCGGGAGGTAAACGCGAGCCTCTCCGGCGGAGAGCTGAAGCGCATCGAAATCGCGACGGTGCTGGCCCGGAAGGCGAAGCTGTCCGTTTTTGACGAGCCGGAGGCAGGAATCGATCTGTGGAGTTTCCGGAATCTGATCGACGTATTCCGCGAGCTGCGGGAATCCATCCGGGACAGCTCCCTTCTGATCATTTCCCATCAGGAGCGGATTCTGAATATCGCGGACGAGATCATCGTGCTGAAGAACGGGTCCGTGGATCGCCAGGGAAGCCAGAAAGAGATCTATCCCACCCTGATCAGCGACGCGGCCGCCGGCGCGGTATGCGATTGCGAGGGAGCGATTCGCGCTCTGGGAAAGGAGGCGGAATAACCATGCTGCAGATGGATGAAATTCAAAAGCGCCTGCTGCGGGAAGTCGCGGATCTTCATGAGGTGCCTGAAGGCGCCTATAACATCCGATCCAACAGCCAGTCCATCGACCGCCGGTCTTCGGCAAATATTGAAATCGTTTCGAAGACGGATGTCAGCGGCATTGATATCCGGATCAGGCCCGGCACGAAGCGGGAAAGCGTGCATATTCCCGTGGTGCTGACAGAGAGCGGGCTGAAGGAGACGGTGTATAACGATTTCTATATCGGCGATGATTGCGACGTGGTGATCGTGGCCGGCTGCGGTATTGACAACTGCGGCAATCAGGATGCGCAGCATGACGGCATCCACACCTTCTATGTGGGGAAGTACGCGAAGGTTCGCTATGTGCAGAAGCATTATGGATCCGGCGAGGGGAAGGGGAAACGGATCCTGAATCCGGGAACCCGCGTCTTTATGCAGGAAGGCAGCAGCATGGAGATGGAAATGGTGCAGATCAAGGGCGTGGACGATACCGAGCGAACCACGACCGCGGAACTGGCCGCCGGGGCGCGCCTGGTTGTGCGGGAACGCCTGATGACCCACGGAGATCAACGGGCTGTGAGCACCTATACGGTTGAGCTGAACGGGGAAGGAGCCAGCGCGGATATCGTGTCCCGGTCGGTGGCGCGGGATCATTCCTTCCAGAAATTCGATGCGAAAATTGCGGGAAACGCGCCCAGCCAGGGCCATACGGAATGCGATTCCATCATCATGGATGAAGGCCGGATTCTGGCCGTGCCCGGGCTGGAAGCCAACCATGTGGACGCAGCCCTGGTGCATGAGGCGGCCATCGGCAAAATCGCCGGGGAGCAGCTGATCAAGCTGATGACCCTGGGATTGACGGAAGCCGAGGCGGAGGAGCATATTATCAACGGATTCCTCCGGTAGGTAGGGTTTGCCAGAAACCGCGGCGGAATCAGGGCCGCGGTTCATGCGGAACCGCCGGACGCCCGACCGACGGACATGGTGATACGATCTTTTTTCGTTCATATCAGACTCTTGACAATTCCGACAAAACAGGATATAAAAAAGACAGTAGATGCTTCGTTTTTCATGGGCAGTGTATTGCCCGCTTTTTGGCGTTCCCTCAAAACGGATATGCGGATGGTATCCGGGCTGCTCTTCTGTGAAAGGAGGAAGGGTTTCATGAAAAAAAGTATAGCTGTAACGGTGATCTCTCTCCTGGCGGTTGTTGCTGTGGTGTTCGGCATTCTGTACATTACCAACAACAATGATAAAAGCAAACAGATTCAAACCCTGACCGCTGAATCAGGAGAACGGGCCGCGAAGATCGAAACGCTGGAGGCGGATGTGGCGGACAAGGCTGCGAAGATTGAAGCGAACGAAGCCGACATAGCGGACAAGGCCGCGAAGATCGAAACGCTGGAAGCGGACGGAGCGAACAAGGCCGCGAAGATCGAAACGCTGGAAGCGGATGTTGCGGACAAGGCCGCGAAGATCGAAGCTTTCGAAGCGGACGGAGCGGACAAGGCCGCGAAGATCGAAGCCCTCGAAGCGGACGGAGAGGACAAGGCCGCGAAGATCGAGGCTCTCGAAGCGGACGGAGCGAACAAGGCCGCGAAGATTGAAACGCTGGAAGCGGACGCGGCGGACAAGAGCGCGAAAATCGACGCTCTCGAAGCGGAAAAGGCAGACAA
>CADBLV010000033.1 GCA_902795555.1 uncultured Eubacteriales bacterium
CCGCAGCGGGCTGGGGGTGTTCTCCTCGAGGTTAACGCACCAGAAGCTGGATTTGCTTCGAATCAGCATCCGGTAGTACTTTTTGGCAGTCATCTTCCTCACCTCTTCGCCCATCGTTTTCAGCGGGGATCGAAATAGATTCTGGTTCCGTTGCTCATGCCCATTTCCTCCAGGGTCTCCTCCCCGGAAATCAGCATGATCGGATCCTCTGCCCGCAGGTACAGTTCATCCGGATTGCCGGTATTGATCGGCAACCGGTAGGCAGCAGCCAGCGCGGTCACCAGGTCGTTTCCGCTCAGCGACATCGGCAGCTGCAGATCACAGCTGGTTCCCTTTTGCGTGTCATGGAATTCCACCATACAAAAATCCATTCGTCGATCCCTCCCCATCAATACGCGTCAGAGCCGACCCGGAAGTCATACTTTCCGGCCAGGATCACATGATCTCCCAGCTTCAGCGGATAGGCTACGTTCGGTTCCATCTTCTCCCCGTTCAGGTGTGTCCCGTTCTTGCTGTCCAGATCGGTGATAAAGTACTCCTCATGCCCGGAAGTACGAACGCAGGAGATTTTACAGTGCCTGCGGCTGACGCCGCGCTGATTCACCGGCACCCTGCACACATTGGGATCCGACCCGATAATCTGGTCGTTTTCCCGGATGATGACTTCCTGCCTTGTGGCCAGGTTCTGACTGATCAGCCGAAGGCGGACCGTGAACACATCTTCCACATCCGGCGCCGTGGGCGGGGTTTTCCCCGGCTCGGGCTTCTTCGGCCAGGAAAGAGTCAGATAGCCCCGGCTGAGCAGGAAGGTGATCAGCACAGCAGCCAGCAGGATCACAACGATGAGCGCTGCGCTGCTCAGAAACGCGCCGGCGATAATCCCCAGGAAAACCGCGACGGCCACAATGCCCGCCAGCTTGATCATATTCTGCCAGAAGAAGCTTTTGCGCTCCTCGTAAGTTTGGGGACGCCGGGCGGGTTCCGGTTTAGCCTTCTTCTTTTTCTCCGGTTTTTCCGGTTTGGACTTCCTGTCCTTCTCTTTTTTCTCTTCCCTCTCGGGATTTCCGCCTTCTGTTCCGGAAGGCGTCGGAGCATTCATATCCCTGCGGCCGGCGGCAGGCTGCTGACCTTCCACGACGGTCATCTCGTCAGGGCTGGAAGCCTGATAGGAGGACGGGGATGGAAATTCCGCAACTGTCGCCTCGTTGGCACTTCCCGGCCCGATGCTTCCGAAACCGGGCGTTTCTTCAACCATCGTTTGCTCATTGATCCCGAAATGGATGGAAGAATCCATACGGAGCTGGGGGGATGGCTCCGACATCACCGGTTCGGCCGTCGTCCGCGGTGCAGGCTGGGCCGGCTGCGGAACGGCCGGGCCGGACATCGGCACGAAAGGCGCGGACGCTTGAGAAAAGGGATTGCCGCCGTTCATCGGGGTGAAAACCGGCTGATTGGAGAAGGCCGGTTGATCGGAGGCCGGAGCGGAAGTCGCCGGTTGATCGGCTGAATGCACGGGATTAAAGGCCGCAGGCTGTGGCACCTCCGGCTGAACGCCTGCCTGAGGCGCTTTCACCGGCGATTCAACCGGTACCTGTGAAACAGGATTGACCTGAGATGTGGATGTCGCCGGCTGTGCCTCGTTCATTTTCCTGAGCCGGCCCTGAATGGCCTGAACGGAACAATAAGGGTTCGCCAGGAGGCTGTTCAGCTCTTCCAGGCCCTGCCGTTCCGCTGCCAGCTGTTTGATCTGCAGAAGCACGCTTCGGGTAGCATTAGCCTTTTCCCGGGCATCGGGCTGGGTACAGAGGCAGATCAGTTTCACATCGCCTTCGGACAGCATCACCCGATCCATGGCGGTCATGATCTGCCCGATGTCCAGCCCGTATTCAGGAAGGCTCAGAAGGCAGTCGGTCAGCGTCTCCAGAGACCGGAGGAACGCTTCGTCCGTCATGCTGTCAGCGGCTTCATTGACGGAGGTCATGCCGGAAAGGTTGTAACGCAGCTCAATGATTTCTCCCTGCTCCGTCGCTTCCGGAAACAGCAGGAACCCGATGTCTTTTCTGGCCTTCAGGTTTTCCGAAAGATTGCGGTCAAACAGCTCCTGTTTCATTTTCACTGCAAGGCCGTCCGGCGTCCGCTGCTGCTCAAATCGCTCCATGATTCATTCCTCCCTTCTCCTGCCGGCTTGCTTTACATCTGCACCTTAATGATATGATTGCTGATATGAATCGTGGTCCCGCTCTGGATCCGAACCTCTTCCCCATGCAGCGTCCGTCCGTCCACTACCGATCCGGCCTTGGACATATCCGCGTAGTAAACCTCGCCGTTCCGATAGACGAATTGTCCGTGCGTTCTGGAGATCCTCATATCATCCTTGTTGGTTCGGATATCCGCATCCGTTCCGCGGCCGATGATCAGCGGGATGCCTTCATTCAGTTCATAGGCCTTGTCCGCGCTGGTCCCGTTGTAATCGATGCGGAGGGTAATATTCTGGCTGTCTCCCACCACGGTTTTCGACAGGTCATCGTCATCGTCCGACAAATCCACTGTCCGTTCGTTGCTGTCATAATCCATCGGAATGGAGGAGGAACCGGAAATCGGAGCACCCGGAATCGAGGAAGCGTTCTCCTGGGTGTCCGGAGCTTTTTTCTTTGAGGATTTGATCAGCAAGATGATCACCACAATGGCAACCACCGCCAGCACGGCGATCGCGGCCACAAGGGCCCAGGTGGGAACAATATATCCGGCGATCTCGGTTTCACCCATCATCCGGATCTTGACCCGCTCCAGCAGGGGGCGTTGTTCATTGGGCTTCGCGGAAGAACCTGTCACCATCTCCTGCAGTTCCACGCTGGCACCAACCTGCCGCTCAATTCCCATCACATCGCAGAACCGATCCTGCGCCGCCTGGGTCGCCTCATCATATTTTCCGGGTTCAAAAGGACGGCCCTCGAAATAACCGAGCTCGTTCAGTCTGGCCTGATATTCCCCGACCATGGGATCCGTCGTGTCCGGATCAAAGGGATGGGCGGATGGAACGGGCGTGGGAGAAGGAGGCGCGGTAACGGCCGGCTTGGCCTTGTCGCTGATCAGCAGGTCATACGCTTCCTCCGTCAGGCCGGCGCCGGCGTCCGGAAGTCCGTTCTTCCTGCAAAAGCTGATCACGGCCTGATGCGTCATCGCGTCATATTTTCCGGCTTCATAACTGCCGGTCAGATATTTCAGCTCCGCCAGGGCATTCTGCACCTGAATCACGGTGGTCTCGTTGTTGGCCGCGGAATTATATTGCAGCTTCAGCCCGGGTGCCAGGGTAGGAACAGGGGTCGGCGTAACGACCGGTTCAGGAGTAGGTGTAGGCGTAGGCGTAACAGCCGGCTTGGCCTTGTCGCTGATCAGCAGCGCGTAGGCTTCTTCCGTCAGGCCCTCGTCAGGGTTCGGCAGGCCGTTCTTCTTGCAGAAGCTGATCACCGCCTGATGCGTCAAAGCGTCATATTGGGCGGGCTCATAATTACCGTTCAGATATTTCAGTTCCACCAGTGCATTCTGCACCTGCATCACGGTCGTCGGGTTATTGGCCGCGGAATTATACTGCAGCTTCAGCCCGGGAATCAGCGTCGGAACAGGTGTCGGCGTCACCTCGACCACCGGTTCCGGCGTGGGGGTCTGCTTAGCCTTGAAGTTTCCGGAGCTGATCGTGTTCCAGGCTTCCCGACTGACGCCTTCATTCATGTTTCGGCAGTTATTTTCCACGCAGAAATCAAAGATCGCCTGTTTGGTTTCCTTGTCCAGCTCGCCGCTTCTCACCGCCAGATATCCGCTTTTGTTCAAAGCGGACTGGATCGTGTTCAGGTCTGCGGGTCGCTCAGTCAGCTCTTCCCAGGTAAACTGGAGATCGGCGCTGCGCTGCACCGGCGTGGGAGTGGGCGTCGGAATCGCGGCCCGATTGATCCGAACGGAAGACTGGGTGGATATCTTCTTGTCTTCCCCATCGTACATCATGTCGACGCTGAATTCCTGATCGGCGCCGCCGGAAAGGGGAATGATATCCACCGTCGCGCAAAGGATACTCTGAATTTCCTTGTTGGCCTGCGCGCCGTAGGCGGAACCGGCAGCCACCGTACCGATTCCGTAATAACTTCCGCCGTTCTGGTTCTTCAGACGGTTCAGGCCCTCCCGGGTTTTAACCGCGCTGTTCTTGATGCGGCTGTCGCCGGATTCCTTGTCACCGATCGCCACAAACGCGTAGACCGGCGTGTCCTTGCAGTTTCCGAAAACGGAAAGAACATTGTCAGCGCTCTTGCCGGTTCCATTGTCCACCGCGTCGGTGAAGATCAGAACGACCTTGATCGGCTTGGCCATTTCACTTTGCTGGGCGGCCAGTTCACCGGCCATGTTAATGCCGTCCCAGAGGGGAGCCTGAATATCAGCCCAGTGTTTCTCTCCCTTGGTTTGAAAGGTAATCCCGTTGGCATATTCCCGGGCCTTCTCGCTGGTCATATATCCTCGACTGTCCACGGCCTTATTGTTCATGGTGATGAAGTAGGCATTATCCTGGCTTCGCATCCCGTTAACCACTGCGGACAGGGCTGCGGAAACGTAGTCATTGCTGGTTTGAGAATAAGCACAGCTGCAGTCCACCACAAAGATATAGGAAATTCCTTCCGCGTTGGTCAGATTGAGAACGTTGTTCAGGATCACGCTGTTGTCCACCCGGAAACTCAGCTTATCCTTGTTTACCATCACCAGGTCGTTGTTCGCGTCCGCCGCCTGGAAATAGACATCCATCGTGCCAACCGGTTCGCTGGCGAACATGCCCAGGATCCAGATTCTGGAGGCATCCGCCAATGCTCCAAATACGCACCCGATTGCCAGCATCAGCGCAATTCCCAGCGAAATCAGTCTCTTCATTCTTCTTCTCCTCCATCCCATTTGGTGATCCGCTTTCATGTTCACCATGATTTCAGTCTCCGGTATTCATCATCGCTCTGTTGGGGAATCTTCTTCCTCTTCCTCATTGATCCCGGGCAGTTCCCTTTCCATAGGTCCCGGCGGAAACTCACCGCTGATATCCCCGACGATGATCGTTGTGTTGTCCTTTCCGCTCATTTCCAGCGCTTCCGCCATCAGCGCCCGGGCGGTATCCATCGGCGTTTGGCCCCCGGAAAGGATTTCCTCCAGCCTTTCAAAGCTCATCAGATCGCTCAGACCGTCCGAGCAAAGGAGAAAACGATCCTGATCCATCAGCTGAACCGTTTCGTAATGGACGTAATCCTCCCCGATCTTCTCTTTGGGCATACCCATGTAATGGTTGATGGCATTAGCCTGAGGATGCTTGCGCATCTGCTCCCTGGTCAGTTCTCCCCGAAGCATCATCTGAAAAACCCGGGAATGGTCCTTGCTGATCTGACACAGTTTTCCCCGGCGGAGTAAATACAGCCGGCTGTCTCCGATGTTGGCGACATATCCTCTGGATCCCGCCAGGTACAGCAGCACCATGGTGGTTCCTTCTTTTTGTTCTTTCTTTGTTTTTTCCGCGTCCGCCAGGATTTCCTCTGTGGCTTTCATGGCGTAATCGCTGACGGCTTTCTGAAAACGCCCTTCCTCGATGGGCCTGAAAAGATCCCGTATGTTCCGGATTCCGATATAGGCAGCCCGCTCTCCGCCTTCCAATCCGCCCATGCCGTCACAGATGGCGAACAGATGATAAGGCGCGGTACGGCTGAGACGGGTGCAGGCGCCCTGATTAACCTCATCCGGTGTCATTAGCTCCCCGTCGAAGAAAAAATTATCCTCGTTGTTGGAACGGATATTTCCCGTCTGGCTGATTACAGCCGCATTGACCGTGATCCTGTTCTCCGCTGACATTGGGCCGCCTCCGTTCCTTTCCGTATGGTTGCGTTGGATTTATATGGAATTCCCTTCCGGCCCCTCCGCCGGGATGGTGGTTTCAACAGCTGGGGCAGGTTCTCCCGACCCCTCCGCCGGTTGTTTCTTCGTAAAAAGTCCCATCTGCCAGAGCACGATTCCGGCGGCAACCAGCAAAACCAGCAGGATCACCGGAATGATCCAGAGCCGCTTCTTCCCTTTTTCTCCGGCCGGTTCCGCATCCCGCGAACGGTTGGCCGTAAGAGTTTCTTCCGCGGCGATTGGTACTTCCTCCCTGAAGGGCCTTTCTGCCGGAACAGGCTCGATCGGAAAAGCGTTGATTGCCAGAATGGGTTGATCTTCTGCGTCTCTGAACAGAATCGGATGATCCAGCAGATAATCCGCAAAGGACTCCAGACGGCCAACTTCAGCAGCAGGAATCGCGTATTCCCGATAGACCGTATGGTGATCGCGAAGGATTTCAATCAGCTCCGCGGTACGCCCGTTCTCTCCGCCGTTCGCGAACAGCTCCGCTGCTTCCGAAAACTTCGCCTTGGGATTGCTCTGAACGACATCCGTCCCTTCCCGCTTCACCGCGCCGCTGGGAAAAAACTCTTCCAGCATCACCAGCCCGCCTCTGCGTGGATCCAGAGCAGCATAGCAGACCGCCTGACGGCTGGAAGC
>CADBLV010000034.1 GCA_902795555.1 uncultured Eubacteriales bacterium
AGGTGCCGGTGTTGCAGAGGATCTCCTCCCGCGTCACGCCCAAGGCCGCGGGGGACGTAAATAGGCTCCGTACGCCGGGATCATCCAGCGGCACTTCCCTGAAATTGATGCCCGTCAGCTTTTCCAGTTCGTGCATCATGGTCGGATCATCGTGGCCCAGGCAGTCCAGCTTCACCAGGATATCGTGCATGGAGTTGAAATCGAAATGAGTGGTGGTGAAATCGCTTTCCAGGTCATCCGCCGGATGCTGCACGGCGGTAAAGTCGTAAATCTCATATTCCAGCGGCACCACGACCATCCCCCCGGGATGCTGACCCGTGGTTCTTTTCACGCCGGTACATTCGATGGCCAGCCGGTCCTTCTCCGCGTTTCCGGCCTGAATGCCCCGCTCCTCCAGATACTTGGACACATATCCGAAGGCCGTCTTGTCCGCCAGGGCGCTGATGGTGCCAGCCCGGAACACATGGCCCTTGCCGAAAAGTTCCTCCACATAATGGTGGGCACGGTTCTGATATTCTCCGCTGAAGTTCAGATCGATGTCCGGCACCTTGTCTCCCTCAAATCCCAGAAACACCTCAAAGGGAATATCAAAGCCGTCCTTGGTCAGGGGCTGTCCGCAGGTCGGACAGGCCCGGTCGGGCAGGTCCACTCCTACATGATATCGGCTCCTGTCCACGTCGAAAAAGCCCCGATGGCAATGCTCGCACCGATAGTGGGGCGGCAGGGCATTCACTTCGGTGATGCCGCACATCCGGGCAACCAGGCTGGAGCCGACGCTGCCGCGGCTGCCCACGAGATAGCCGTCCTCCAGGCTACGGGACACCAGCTTCTGGGCGATGGCATATAGCGTGCAGTAGCCGTATCCCACGATCGATTTCAGTTCCTTTCGCAGCCGGGCGTCCACGATCTCCGGCAGGGGGGATCCGTACATCTCCTCCGCCGTGTTCCAGCTCATTTCCTGAATCATGTCCTCCGCGTCGTCCCAGAAGGGCTGGAAGGTATCCTCTCCCTTGGGATGCACGGGAAACAGCTGCATTTTTTCCACCTGCTCAGCGATCTTCCGGGGGTTCTCAATCACGACTTCCCGGCATTTCGCCTCGCCCAGATAGGAAAACTCCTCCAGCATTTCATCGGTGGTTTTGAAATACAGCGGCGGCTGCTGATCCGCCTCCTCAAAACCCATACCCGCCTGGATGATTGCCCGGCCCACCGCGTCCTTGGGATCCAGGAAATGCACATCTCCGGTCGCCACGACGGGGATATTCAGCTCCTCGCCCAGGGCAACGATTTTCCGGTTCAGATCCCGCAGCTCCTCCTCCGAGGACGCGTCTCCGTTGCGAATCAGGAAGGCGTTGTTCCCGATCGGCTGAATCTCCAGATAGTCATAGAAGGAAGCGATCTCTTTCAGCCTGTCCCACTCCGCGCCGGAAACCAGCGCCCGGAACAGTTCCCCGGCCTCGCAGGCGCTGCCCAGAATCAGGCCCTCTCGATACTGGCTGATGATGCTCCTGGGCATATGCGGCACTCTTCGGAAATACTCCAGATGGCTGATGGAAACCAGCCGGTTCAGGTTCACCAGTCCCGTCCGGTTCCTGGCCAGCAGGATGATGTGATTGCTTTCCCCGATGGCGCCGCCTTTCAGGTTGTTGAGATCCTGATAGGTCCGGATCTGCGGATACCGTGCGGCAGTGTCCTCCGTCATCCGCTTCAGGCACAGGGCGGTGGCCGTGGCGTCGTGCACTGCCCGGTGAGCGTTTTTCAGGCTGACTCCCAGATGCTTGCACAGGGAGGCAAGCCGGAA
The DNA here is from genome assembly GCA_902795555.1 of uncultured Eubacteriales bacterium. Next base: position 1,802 of record CADBLV010000034.1, read on the forward strand.
GGATTTCATCTCAGTCGCATACAGCTTCCGGGCATAGCTGAGGGTGTCCATCACAGGAGCGCGGAAATCCAGTCCGATGCGTTTCAGCTCCGCCCGCAGCAGGCTCGCGTCAAACCCTGCGTTATGGGCCGCGATGGGCAGATCCCCGATGAATGCCAGCAGCTCCGGCAAAACCTGCGCCGCCGTGGGCATGCCCTGCAGCATCCGGTCCGTGATGCCGGTGATGGCCGTAATCTTCTCCGGAAGTGCTTCCTCCGGGTTCACCAGCTGGGAAAAGGTATCGGTCACTTCGCCTTTTTCCAGTTTCACAGCCCCGATTTCAATGATCCGGGCCCGGCTGACGTTCAGGCCGGTGCTCTCAAAATCCAGCACGACGATAGGGCCGTTCAGGGGGCGGTCATCCGAATCTTCCATCACAGGCCGCTCATCCACCAGATATCCCTCGCATCCGGGAATCAGCTTGATCTTTCCCTTCGCGGCCCGGAAGGCCGCCGGGAAGGACTGCAGAACCCCGTGATCCGTCACGGCCACGGCGGGATGTCCCCATCTCACGGCCCGGGCAATCAGCGCTTCCACGTCCGTCAGCGCGTCCATGGAGGACATGTTGGTATGCATATGCAGCTCGATCCGCTTTTCCTCCGAAAGGTCCTCCCGCTCCTCCTTTTCGGTCTCCACCAGATCCCGAACGGTGATGGACAGCTCCCGGGCATAATTGTCATACAGGCATTCCCCGCGCAGCTTCACATGCATGCCGACGCGCAGGCGGTTCACCTTGTCCATGACAGCCTGGCGCTCCTCGTCGGTGATGGGCTCCTGATTTCCGTCCTCCCCTCTCCGGGCATAACGGGAACGATATCGGAAGAATGATTTGCACAGAATGGAAGAGGTGTAATCCGTCACGGCAAAGGTCAGCAGCAGCATTTCGCCGCCCTTCAGCTCCTTGGTTTCCAGCTTGAAGATTTCCCCCTGAACCGTCACCAGGCCGCTTTCCCCGTTCAGTTCCTTCATCTCCGTCGGCCTGTCCCCGATAAACCTGCCCAGGATCGGCTTCCCCACCATCGGCGCGTTCATGTCCATCAGCGGATTCGGGGCCGGCGCCTTTTGCTTTTCCGCCGTCCCGCCGTTTGCTTCCTTCCGGGGCCTGGGCTCCCGCTTCGGCCTGGGCGCCTCCTCCTTTTCCGCGGCGATCCCGGTTCCATAGCGTTCCGCCATCTCCTGAAACGTCACGCTCCGGCCCGTTTCCGCCTGCCGTTCTTCCCGCATGCGGCGCAGCCGTTCCTCCCGGGTACCGGCAACGGTCATTTCCACCCGAACCCGGGCTCCGAAAATCTCCTGAACCGCCACAGCCAGCCGGGGGCCCACGTTCTGCCGGGCCATCATGTGCAGCGCGAATTCATCCGGAAACAGCAGGGTCAGGATGCCGTCGGACCCTTCCTGAGCCGGGACTGTCCAGCTTCCCGGCAGCGTCATGCCCTCCGACAGCACGTTCTCCCGGGAAAACTCTTCCCCGCCGGAGAGCTGGTTCCGTTCCATGCGCCATCCAATCTTCCCGACCCAGCCCCGGCTGGACGGATAGTTTCGCCGCAGAAAATCATCCAGCACCTGCTTGTAGGGCGCCGGATCCTCCAGAAAGGGCTGCTTCAGCCGCGGGCAGATCACACGAACCGCCAGCGCCCGGTCGGGAAACACCTCCCGCAGGATCCGCTCCAGCGCCAGAAACTGTTTCTCCCCGGCCAGCACGCTGCTTTCAAACGTGATATAGGTCTTTTTCAGAGATTTGACATATCTGACCCTCGGAGCGCTCAGCGCCCCCGCCAGCTCGGGAATCTCCCGGCCGATCCGGGCCATCAGATCCTCATAGCTCATGCGTGCTCCCCTGTCCGTTTCTGCGCTCCCCGGCCAGTTTCCTCGCGGCTTCGATCAGAATGCTTCCCAGGTCTCCACGAACGGTCCGCGGTTCCTGTCCCTTCACAAACAGGACGCCGCCGTCCCGGCCTCCGGCAATCCCTACGTCCGCTTCCCGGCCTTCGCCCAGGCCGTTCACGACGCAGCCCATCACAGCGACCTTCATCGGGATGGTGATGTCTGCCAGTTCCGCCTCAACCCGTTTCCCGATTTCCGCCACAGGGATGCAGGTTCTCCCGCAGGTGGGGCAGGCGATCAGCTGCACCCCGCGGATCCGCAGGTTCAGCGCTCGCAGAATATCCCAGGCCGCCCCGGCCTCCGGCAGGGGATCGCCGCTCAGGCTGACCCGGATCGTGTCGCCGATCCCGTCCAGCAGCAGTGCGCCGATACCGATCGCGCTCTTCACGGTGCCCTGGCCCGGCAGCCCGGCTTCCGTCACCCCGACATGCAGCGGATAGTCGCATCGTTTCGCCGCCAGCCGGTAGGCCTCCACCGTCAGGCGCACGTCGCTGCTTTTCATGCTCAGCACGATGTCCTCAAAGCCCGCCTTTTCCAGCAGCCGGGCATGTCCCAGCGCGCTCTCGACCAGGCATTCCGCCGTTGGTCCGCCGTATTTGCGCAGCAGATCCTTTTCCGCGCTGCCGCTGTTCACCCCGATCCGGATCGGAATGCCGTGGGCCTTCGCGCAGTCCGCCAGTTCCCGCACCTTTGCCTCCCCGCCGATGTTGCCGGGGTTGATGCGCAGCTTGGCAATCCCGTTCTCCGCGGAGCGGATGGCCAGCCTGTGGTCGAAATGGATATCCGCCACCAGCGGAACCGGAGACTGGGCCGTCAGGATTTTCACGGCTTCCGCGCAGGCCTCGTCATACACGCTCACCCGCACCAGGTCGCATCCCGCCGCGGCCAGCGCGCGGATCTGCGCCAGGGTTTTCTCCGCGTCCAGGGTGTCGGTGTTGGTCATGCTCTGCACCAGCACCGGGTTTCCGCCCCCCAGCGGCAAACGTCCGATCGTTACCGTCTTTGTCATTTTATGCCCCCAATCTCCCATTGACCGAAGCGTCATGAAGTGTTACTTTCAAACTTCCGTATGTCTCCCGTATGTCAGGCGAAACGCAACGTCTTCCGTTCCCGTGTACGCCTTCCGATTCCTTGTGCGGGTTTCGCTCCTGTGTATGCCTTTCGCTCCCTTGTGCGGGTTTCGCTCCCATATGCACCTTCCGTTCTCTTCTGCGAACGGAAGGTTCACATCTGCCATTCTGAACCTGCTTTACTGAAACAGCCGCACAATGTCCTTATAGGTAAAGAAAATCATCACGGCGAACAGGAACACCATCCCGGCCATATGTACCATGGCCTCCTTCTGCGGCGGCACGGGTTTGCGCCGGATCACCTCGATCAGGCAGAACACCAGCCGGCTGCCGTCCAGTCCGGGGATGGGCAGCAGGTTCATCAGCCCCAGGTTGATGGAAATCAGCACCAGCAGCTGTACAAAGGCACTGAATCCGCCGGCCTCGACCTCGCTGGACACCATGCTCACAATTCCTACGGGGCCGGTCGTCTGATCAAGACCCTCCCCGGTTGTCACCAGGTTTTTCAGGGCACGCAGAATCGCCCCCGCGGCGTTCCAGCACATCCGGGCACTCTCGGAGATGCCGCCGAAAAAGGATACGGGCCGGTTCTCCGTGCGGTACATCCCGC
>CADBLV010000035.1 GCA_902795555.1 uncultured Eubacteriales bacterium
AATCCACAGCATCCCCAGCATTGTAGCACAAGCTCTTCGAGAGGAGCTTTAGAAACTACTACTCTATAATACGAGGGTCGTCCCCTCCGTTCCAGGTCATCCCCTCCGTTCCAGTCCCCATCGTCTCCTTGACAAAACAGTAAAAGACGGTAGAATACTGCTTGAAGGAGCGTAAGTTGCGGAGAAAATGCTGAACTGTAGAGAGTTATAGAAGCCAGGCATGGCCGGCAGAGCGTGAATGATCAACGGGGACATAGAAGCCAGGCATGGCCGGCAGAGCGTGAATGATTAACGGGGGATTGTGCGGTTTGAGCTGCCGTTGTCTGAAGCGTTTATTTTGCAGAATGATGAATCGGAGGAATGAAGAAGATGACCTTGCTGATTGTGGATGATGAGAGTCGGATCCGCTCGCTGATTGCGAAATATGCCGCCTTTGAGGGATATCAGACGGAGGAGGCGGAAAACGGCATGCAGGCGGTCGAGATGTGCCGGGAGAAGCATTATGATCTGATCATCATGGACGTGATGATGCCGGAGCTGGATGGTTTTTCCGCTGTGCGGGAAATTCGGAAGCACGACAATGTGCCGGTGATCATGCTGTCCGCCCGGGGCGAGGAATACGACCGGATTCACGGGTTTGAGCTGGGCATCGATGATTATGTGGTCAAGCCCTTCAGCCCCAGGGAGCTGATGATGCGGGTTTCCGCGGTGCTCAAGCGCAGCGGCGGAGAAGAAAAGCAGGGAGAGGACATCGTGACGCTGGGAGATCTGACGGTGAATTTCACTGCCCGGCGGGTGACCGTGGCGGGGAAGGAACTGGATCTGAGCCCGAAGGAATACGAGCTGCTGTTTTATATGATTCGCAACCGGGGCATCGCGCTGACGCGGGAGAAGCTGATCAGCGAGGTGTGGGGATACGATTTCTTCGGGGATGACCGGACGCTGGACACGCATATCAAACTGCTGCGCCGGCAGCTGGGGCCCTGCGCGGACAAGATCACCACGCTGCGAGGGGTGGGATACCGGTTTGAAAAGGAATAAAGGAAGGCTGGCCTTCCGGGAGGAATTCTGGGCCGGGCGGCTGGGCATCCGTGCGAAAATCCTGATTTACCTGGCGATTCTGGCGGGATTCATGATTTCCACGGTGTGGCTGCTGCAGGGGACGCTGTTTTACAATGTGTACGGCGTATCCCGCTCCGAGCAGGGCAACAAGGCGCCGGCGGTCGTGATCCGGAACCTGGACCGGGAGGATTATGAAAATCTCTCCGCCCGGCTGGGGGGAGAGAAGGATGTGCATATTCTGCGGCTGGATCGGGCGATGTGGAGCCAGTTCTGGCTGACTACGGCGGGGATCCTGATTGCCACGGTGCTGGTTGGCTACACGATGGCGAAGAGCATTTCCGAGCCGATTATCGAAACGAATCTGGCGGCCCGGGAACTGAGCCGCAGCCGGTACACCCGGCCGCCTCACAGCGGCGGATATCGGGAGATTGCCGAACTGAACGACACGCTGGTGCGGGCGGCGGAGGATCTGAACAGAGTCGAGGATCTTCAGCGGGAGCTGATTGCCAACATCTCGCATGATCTGCGGACGCCCCTGACCATGATTCAGGGCTACGCGGAGGCCATGCGGGACATTCCGGACGAGATTACGCCGGAGAATATGCAGATTATCATCGACGAAACGAACCGTCTGAGCACCATGGTCAATGAGGTGCTGGATTTCAGCAGGCTGCGCAGCGGCACGCTGGAAATGAATCCGACCGATTTCAACCTGACGCGGCTGATTCGGGAAATCGTGAAGCGGGTGAGCCGGATGACCGCCGTGGAAGGCTATACCGTGTGCTTTGACGCAGAAGAGGATCTGTGGGTGACGGCGGACAGCGGGCGGATCAGCCAGGTGATCTACAACCTGCTGGGAAACGCCCTGACCTACACCGGGGAGGATAAAACCGTCCGGATTGATCAAAGCGCGGAAGGGGAACAGGTTCGGGTGAGCATTTCCGACACGGGGGAGGGAATCTCCCGGGAAGAGCTTCCCTATATCTGGGACCGATATTACCGCAGCCGGGAGAATCACCGGCGGGCTGTGCTGGGCAGCGGCCTGGGGCTGAATATCTGCCGGGGAATCCTGGAGAAGCACCAGGCGGATTACGGCGCGGACAGCCGAACGGGCGAGGGAACCACCTTCTGGTTTAAGCTGCGGCGCACGGCCGCTCCTTCCGGCGAAGACGGCGGGAAAACAGGCGAATGAAAAGCGGGGGAACGGTCAAGGCCGTCCCCCCCTGCTTACGGATTACAGAAAAATCTTTTCCAGCACCCAGAGCAACAGCAGATGCGCCGGATACAGCCCATAGGAGAGCCAGGCCGGCATTTTCCAGTCATACTTAAAACGGATCAGAATCAGCGGCATGGCCAGCAGGCCATAGGATTCCATCCGGTTCAGGGCTGTGAGGATGCTGCTGAGCGGCTCCGGAAGCGAAGAAAGACGGAGGGGGAAGCCGAAGAGGGACGGGGTGATGGAATAGTAGGTTCCCCAGAAGAGGAAATAGGCGATCATGACCGCGGCGATGCCGGGACGGGTGTTCCGCACGGCCCAGAGCAGGAACACGAACAGCACGCCTTTCCACCCGTAATCCGCCCCGAGAACCCCCGCCAGCAGCACCGCGGCGGCCGGCGCCCACAGATGGCTGAAAACCTTTTTCTCCCGCATGCCCCACAGCCCGCACAGCGCCAGGGACAGCGTCAGAAAGATGTTGGGCTGATTCCATGTGTGATTCAGGGCCAGCATATACAGCGGCTGGCTGGCCAGACCGACCAGGACCACGCGGAGCAGATATTTCGGGACGCTGCGGGTATACTCAAAGCCCACGATCATACACCAGACATACAGCGGATAGGCGATGCGCCCCAGATATCGCATTTCGGCAACGCCGGGGAAAAGCATTTTTCCGCTGTGATCGATGAACATGAAAACCAGGGCAATGATTTTCAGGATCCCGGTGGCGGTATTGCCGGCCAGCCGAATTCTATGGCCCGGGCGGGCCGGATCGGATCCGGAAACGGGAAGGGAATCGGCGCCGGACGAAAAAGCGCGCGGGGCAGCATCGGACGAGCGCGGGGCCACGCCGGAAGGGCTGAAAGCTGGGGATTCATTCCGGGAGACAGTCATTGACAAAAACCAGCCTTTCGATGTAAGATAATCGCCGTGCGAGGTGAACAGGCGATCGCGTGCCCTATGGGCATGAGGAAAGTCCGGGCACCACAGGGCAAGGGTGCCGGTTAACGGCCGGTGGAGGCGACTCCAAGGACAGTGCAACAGAAATAAACCGCCGCGCAAGCGGTAAGGATGGAAAGGCGAGGTAAGAGCTCACCCGCGGCCCGGTGACGGGTCGTCGATGTAAACCCCACCCGGTGCAAGATGCCATGAAGACAAGTCGGCGGCCCGCCGCGTTCTTCGCTATCGCTTGAGCTTCGCGGCAACGCGGAGCCTGGATAGATGATCGCCCTCGACAGAACCCGGCTTACGGTCACGCTCGCACTTTTTTTGTCTCCGCTACCGACGCTGCCGGAAGAAGAGACGGAGCAGCTCCCGGCAGGTTTCTCCCGCGGCGGCCTCATGCCGCCAGCGGGTATGGCCTCCGAGGGCCGGATCCGCCGGCAGATCATATATGCTGCCGCAGCAGCCCAGCTCCGGATCCGCCGCGCCGAAAACACACAGCCCCAGCCGGCTCATGACCATCGCCCCGGCGCACATGGGGCAGGGCTCCAGCGTGACATACAAGGTACAATCCTTCAGGCGCCAGTTTCCGAGGATTTCCCCGCCGCGCCGGAGACATAACAGTTCGGCATGGGCTGTAGGATCATGTAACTGTTCACGGCGGTTGTGATCGGCGCAAATCAGCTGATCTTCCCGCATCAGGCAGGCGCCCACGGGAATTTCTCCCTCGGCCAGGGCGGCGCGGGCTTCCTCCAGGGCGATGAGCATACCGTCCACGCGATCAGCCTCCTTTCGTCCGGTTTTGCGGTTGGCCGCATGCGAAAGCAAACGGCGAAATCAGTTCCTATTCTATATAGGAAAGAAAAATTGTCAATCCGCTTCCTGTAACTTTTCCGGACGCGGAGGGGCTTTTTTTCGGAGCAGGAGGGGTCTGAAAGGGTTGATCCAAAAGAAATGGGGAGAAAAATCACGTAAAAAACATTTTGGAATATTCCAAATGTAACCGTTCGTATAACCACCGTCTGGTAGAATAATAATGCAATCAGGGGAGAAGCATCCCCTGACGGCAGAGATTAAAGAAAGGAGGGGACGATTCCATGAAACGGATATCCCTGATGAAGAAGCTGGCCGCGGTATTACTGGCTATGACCCTGCTGCTGGGTTCGTTCCCTGTTGTATATGCTGAAGACGGCGGAGAGGAGATTCCTGCCGAAGTAGTTTCCGATCCGGATAACAACGAAGAAGAGGAGCGCAAGGCCCAGGAAGCGGCGGACGCGGAAGCGGCCAGGATCGCCGCCGAGGCGGAGGCCGAGGAAGCAGCTGAGCGTCAGCGCAGGGCGGAAGAAGAGGAAGCCGCGCGCAAGGAGCAGGAAGAAGCGGAAGCCGAAGCGGCCCGAATCGCCGAAGAAGAAGCCCGCCTCGCCGAGGAAGAAGCTGAAGCCGAGCGCCTGGCACAGGAAGAAGCGGAACGCCTGGCTCAGGAAGAAGCCGAGCGGAGAGCTCAGGAAGAGGCTGAAGAGGCAGCTGCCGAAGCGGAGCGGAAGGCTCAGGAAGAAGCCGAGCGTCTGGCTGCCGCGGAAGCTGCTCAGCAGGCCGCTGAAGAAGCTGCCCGGGCCGCCGAGGAAGCCGCCCGCCTGGCTGAAGAAGCTGCCCAGCAGGCTGAGGATGAAGTAACTAACGACGAAAACGAAGACGAAAACGATGTAACCGAAGAACCCTTCGAAGAAGAGTTCGAAGATGATGGATTCGAAGACTTCTTTGATGATGATGCCGGCAACGTCTCCACCGAGCTGCTGGAGCAGTTCAATGATCCTTCCCTGTATGAGGAAGTGGAATTCGGCGGAAGCGCTGATGTTGAGCTGGCGAATGACGGGATGCTGCGGTTTGGCGAAGAAGTGACTCTTGTGGCCAACGTAGCAAACGCGGATGTGAGCTACCGCATCGTGTGGGAAGCCAACGACGGCGACAAGCGGGGCTGGTACTCCATCGGCAGCGGCGATCAGTACAGCTACATCCTGGATCAGGACAATCTGGACCGCGAGTACCGGGTGGTGCTCTTTACCGTAGACTAACAGTATCTTCTTCATATTCTATCCTCCTTTCCGGCGGACTCCTCCTAGTCCGCCGGATCAATTTTTGGGAGAGACAGGGCAGGGGGCGAGAAATCCGGCGGAAGCTGCGCGTGGCTTGTTTCAGAACGGGATCATAAAACAATGTAACTGAAAAGCCGATTAGCATTTCCGAAAGTTACATATCAGAAAGAAAAAATATAGAAAAATCAAAAGGGTATTGCTTTTTGACACGTTACATGTTATGATGTAACCGATCAACGGTATGTGACTGAAGATCGGCTGGAACAATCCGAAGGAGGATGAGAACGGTGGCGGAGACAATCAGGATCCAGATGATGGATCACTTCCTGATTTTCATTGATGAAAAGAAGACGGATCACCTGGCGGCCAAATCCAAAAAAGGAGCGGCCCTGGTTCAGTATCTGATTCTGAACGAAGGGGAGCCCGTGCCGAACCAGAAGCTGCTGAATGCGCTGTGGGATGAGGACAAGAGCGCCAATCCGGAAAACGCGCTGAAGACGCTGGTTTCCCGGCTGCGGGTGCTGCTGAGCCAGATTGATCCCTCCCTGGGGAGCTGCATTGTGTCAGACCGGGGCGCCTATCACTGGAAGTGCATCGAAGGCATGACCATCGATATGTACGAGATCGATGCCATCTTCGAGCGGCTGAGTGAAAACAATGTGCCTGTGCCGGAGCAGCGGCGGCTGTATAATCAGCTGCTGGAAAAATATGCCGGGGATCTTTTGCAGCACAGCGAAAAGAATGAGTGGGCCCTGGCCAAGGCGACCACCATGCACAACAAGTATATCGCGGCGGTGTACGCCTATATCGAGCTTCTGAAATCCAAGGCGCAATACGCGGATATCGTCAGCGTCTGCCGCAAGGCGCTGGATGTGGACTCCTTTGACGACCGGCTGCACATGGAGCTGATGTCCGCACTGATTAAGATCAATCGGACCGGCGAAGCCCTGGTGCAATACAAGCATGTGGTGCAGCTGAATTACCGATATCTGGGCGTTCAGCCCAGCGAGGATCTGCAGGAATTCTACAAGCAGATCGTTTCCGCGGGGAAAACCCTGGATTTCAATCTGGAATCCATCCGCAACGAGCTGCGGGAAAGCGGCGAGCGCCGGGGTGCTTTCGTTTGTGAATACGCCGTTTTTAAAGAAATCTTCAATCTGCAGATGCGGAACCTGGAACGGTTGGGCGCCACCATGTTCCTGGCCATCATCATGGTGTCCCCCTATAACGACAAGGAAATCGACTCCATGCGTCAGGACAATATCATGACCGGGCTGTTGGACATTCTCCGGAAGAATCTGCGCAAGGGCGACACGATCACCCGCTTTGCGCCGACGATCTTCGCGCTGCTGCTGCCGACGGTCAATTACAACACCGGCGGCATGGTGCTGGAACGGATTAAGCGGGTGTTTTACCGCAGCTATCCCAACAGCAATATCGTCTTCAACTACCGGGTCGGCCCCCTGAGCACCCAGCCCCTCCCGGCGGAGGAGTCCAACAAACTGATGGACTGATGATTATGAGGGAAATCGAACATGAAAATGCTGCTGAATGATGGTTGGCAGATGGAATTTGACGGGCACACGTATTCATGCGATGTGCCCTGTTCCATGTATGAGACGCTGATTCGTGAAAAGGCCATTCCGGACCCGTATCAGGGGGAGAATGAATGGATCTCCACGCCCCTGTCCGACCGGGACGCTGTGTTTGAACGGCGAGTGACGATTCCGGCGGAGATCCTGCAGGCCGATCGGATGGTGCTGCGTTTCGCGGGAATCGATACGCTGGCGGATGTAACCTGGGACGGGCAGGTTCTCGGGCATACGGACAATATGCACCGATCCTGGGAGTTTGCGCTTCCGAAGGAAACCGGAGCCGGGGAGCATCTGCTGCGGGTGACGATCCATTCGCCTTCGCGATATGTGACAGAAATGCAGAAGCAGCGCCCCCTGTGGGGCGTGGAGTCCACTATGCCCGGATATCCGCATCTGCGGAAGGCGCATTCCAGCTTTGGCTGGGATTGGGGCCCTGTTCTTCCGGATCTGGGCATCTGGCGGGATGTCACCCTGGAAGGATATACCGGCGGGCGCATCCTGAGCGTTCATTATACCCAGGAGCACGGGAAGGACGGGGTGAAGCTCTCCTGCCGGGCGGAGATGGACCTCCGGAAGGAAGGCATGACGGCGGAACTGTCGGTCACCGCGCCGGACGGACAGGTTTTCACCGCGCCGCTGAAAGCGGGACGGGCGGAGATTCAGATCAAAACCCCGGCGCTCTGGTGGGTGCGGGGACTCGGGGATCAGCCGCTGTACCGCTGCCGGGTGACGCTGAATGACGGCGGGCGGGAAGCGGACGCCGTGGAGAAACGGATCGGCCTGCGAACCCTCACCGTGTCTCAGCAGGAGGATCAGTGGGGCAGGGAATTCTGCTTCATCAACAACGGCGTGAAGTTCTTTGCCATGGGGGCCAACTATATTCCGGAGGATCAGCTGATGCCCGGATGCACGCCGGAGCGGACGACCGCCACCCTGCGGGCCTGCCTGGAGGCGAATTATAACTGCATCCGCGTCTGGGGCGGGGGATATTATCCCGGCGACGCATTCTATGATTTCTGCGACGAACACGGGATTGCCGTGTGGCAGGATTTCATGTTCGCCTGCTCGGCATATCGTCTGACGCCGGCCTTTGAAAAAACAGTCCGGGAGGAGATCCGGGACAATATCATCCGCCTGCGGCATCATCCGTCCCTGGCCCTGTGGTGCGGGAACAACGAGATTGAATCCGCATGGACATACTGGGGCCTGCCGGAAGATCCGGAGGCGAAAGCGGATTATACCCGGCTGTTTGAAGAAATCATTCCGGAGACCCTGAAGGAGCTGGATCCGGGAACCTTTTACTGGCCTTCCTCGCCCTCTTCCGGCGGCGGATTCCGGGAACCGGATTCCAATCTGGCGGGGGATCGGCATTACTGGGAGGTCTGGCACAGCTTCAAGCCCATCGAGGCCTTCCGGCAGCATTATTATCGCTATTGCTCCGAATATGGATTTGAGAGCCTTCCGGACATCAAAACCATCCGGTATTTTGCGGAAGAAAAGGATCTGGATCTGTGCGGCCCTGTGATGGAAGCCCATCAGAAATGCGTTCAGGGTACGGAGAAACTGCTGTATTATCTGGGCCAGATGACAAACTATCCTTATGATTTTGAGCGACTGATCTACTGCTCCCAGCTGGTGCAGGCGGACTGCATCCGCTCTAATGTGGAGCATATGCGAAGGGCCCGGGGGCGCTGCATGGGCTCCACCTACTGGCAGGTGAACGATTCCAACCCGGTCATTTCCTGGAGCAGTATCGATTACTTCGGTCGATGGAAGGCGCTGCACTATGCCGCGCGGAAGTTTTACGCACCGGTGCTGCTTTCCTGCGACGACACCGATCCGCTGCTGCCTGTTCTGTATGTGACAAATGACACCCGGGAGCCTGTTTCCGGGCGGATGATCTGCCGGCTGCGGGATCACAGGGGGGCTGTGCTGAAAACCTATACGGCGGAAGTCAGCGTTCCCGCGCTGACGGCTACAGCCTGCTTGTCTGTAAACCTGGGGGCGTTCCTGGCTTCCCGGGAGGAGCAGCGAACCCGATATCTGGAATATACGCTGGAGAAGAACGGGGAGGCTGCCGACGGGACAAAGACGGGAAACGGGCGGGAGATCATCAGCGGGGGGACGACGCTGTTTGTCCGACCCAAGACCTTCCGATTCCTGCCCGCGGAAATTCGGCGTGATGTGACCGAAGACGAAAACGAATTCCGGATCATTCTGCAAGCGAACTGTTTTGCCAAGAGCGTGTGCCTGTCTCTGACGGACGCGGACTGCGTGTTCAGCGACAACTGGTTTGATCTCCACGGGGACGAACCGGTAGTCGTGACCGTTGCGAAAGACGGCCTGAATCTGACCCTGGACGACTTCAAAGCCCAGCTTCGGATTACAAGTTACTGATATAAAACTGACAGAACATCAAAGCTCTGCTTCAGACAGTCGAAGGGGGAAGCGCCGTAGCAGTCGTCCTGCTCCACCAGGGCGTATTCGGTGACGCCGCCGCGGCGGAGAATATCCAGAATTCTCAGAAAATCGAGATTGCCGCCGCCGACAGGGGCCATACGGATGTCAAAGCCGGAGATCGCGAAATCCTTCAGATGAACGCAGTGCAGCCGGTCTGTGTGATCGGCCAGCCAGCCATAGACATCCATGCCGCCGTACTGCAGCCAGTAGGTGTCTGCCGTGACGCCCATCAGATCCGCGGGAATCATGGCCAGCAGATGATCCATCATGCGTTTGCCGTCCGGCATACGGGCGAATTCAAAGGCATGATTGTGATACATGAAAGTCATCCCCGCCGCATGGAGCTTTTCCGCCGCCGGCAGAAAATCCTCCCCGAATCGGGAGAGCCCTTCCGGCGCGTGATATCGCTCGGGGAGATACCCCAGGCCGACATATGTGCAGCCATACAGCTGATGACGTTCGATCAGCTGATCCGTGTTTTGCAGAAAATCGCTTTCCGGATTGTGGGTCAGAACGATTTTCAGTCCGTTTTCGTCACAGAGGGCTTTCACGCGCTTCGGATCTATGGGTCCGATCGCGGAGAGCTGAATGTTCCGATATCCGATGGCGGCGATCTTTTCCAGCGTATGCCCCAGATCCGTCTCATTCTGACAGAATTCCCGGACCGTATAGCTCTGAGCACCGATTTCCAGCATGGGAAAACAACTCCTTTTTGAATGCCTTACTGAGCCGGCATCTTCCTGCCCCCGGACAGTGCACGCAGGTACAGGATGCAGGAAACAATCTCCAGCACCGGCGCAATGATCAGTCAAGCGTCATGCCATCCCGCCAGTTGACCTTCGGCAGGGCGAAGCGCTGCATGGGCGTGCGTTCAAGCGGCAGCCCGTGATCCCTGATTACCTGCTCCAAGGCGTCGGTGACCGGCGCGATGTCGTTGCAGGCCAGGCAGGTGATACGGAACTGTCCGTCATGCTCGATCATATTCAGATGCAGAGTGCTGCCGATCGCGGGCGTGCAGAGGAAACGAACGTCCTTGATCTGATCGGAATAGGCCGTCTTATGCATGGAGCCGATATAATCGATATAGAATGTGTCGTGGCTCACCTTCAGATATGCCGGGGGCTTCTGGAGCTCCTCCCGATAACTCGTTGCTTCCTCCATCCGTTTGCGATACATGTTGCCTAGATAATTATAGGTCGTGCGGATCAGATCCGGATTCATCTGCATTTTCAGCACACTCCGGAGCTGCGCGGCGCGCTGAGCGAAGGGCAAGGCGTCCATGGGCGTTCTGAGAACCGGCAGGATCAACCGGGAAGAGCAGTTTTTGAAGGTTTCTTCACGGCCCAGCATCCGCCGGACAGAGACGGGAATGAGGGAGACAATCGGCGCATCCGCGTCGGGATGCAGCCGAAGGACGGCCTCTCCGACCAGCATGGACAGCATCACCGAAGGGGATGTTCCGTTGGCCTTCACACAGGCCATCAGCGCTTCGGAAGGCAGGCGGAAACCGTATTCCAGAATATCGCCTGTCGGATTGGGAACAATTTCCGGGATGTGGTACGCCGCAGGCTGTTCTTTCCTTTCCGGCATCTTGAAGTCCGGCGAAACCTCATAGCTGACAGAGCAGGGCTCAAAGGTTTCCGCATCCGTCATTTCCCCGCTGTCGATCCGGATTCCGCAGGAATCGTATTCTTTTCCGTCCTTCATGCAGTAATAATGATACAGGGTGGATTCAATAAAAGTGTTCAGGCCCTGGCCGTCGCAGAAACCGTGGAACATGGAAAACCAGGTTTTGTTTCCGTCCCAGGTCAGATCCAGCAGATGCCAGTTGGTTTCC
>CADBLV010000036.1 GCA_902795555.1 uncultured Eubacteriales bacterium
AAACGATTGAGCCCGTCTGGTTTGTGTGCAAGCCAGGCGGTTTTTTTGCGAATATTTTCGAAAGGGGAAAAACCCATGCGCAAACTGTTTACCTCTGAATCTGTCACGGAAGGACATCCCGACAAGCTGTGCGACCAGATTTCCGACGCTGTGCTGGACGCGATTCTGAAGGAGGATCCTCAGGCCCGGGTGGCCTGTGAAACCTTCGCCACCACCGGAATGATTACGGTGATGGGTGAGATTACCACCAACACGTATGCCGACATCTCCAGCATCGTTCGGAAAACCGTGCTGGAGATCGGATATGACGCGCCGGAGAAATCCTTCAACGGGCGCACCTGCGCTGTTATGACTGCCATCCACGAGCAGAGCCCTGACATCGCCATGGGCGTGAACGACGCCCTGGAAACCCGGGGCGGCGAGGAGGAGGCGGACACCGGCGCCGGCGACCAGGGCATGATGTTCGGATATGCCTGCAACGAAACGCCGGAGAAGATGCCGCTGCCTATCGCACTGAGCCACCGGCTGGCCCTGCGGCTGGCTCAGGTTCGGAAGGACGGCACGCTGCCTTTCCTGTATCCGGACGGGAAGACCCAGGTGACCGTGGCCTATGAGGACGACCGCCCTGTGGCCGTGGACACGATTGTGGTTTCCACCCAGCATGCCGCGGACGTGACCCAGGAGGAGATTCGGGAAGGAATCCTTGAGAAGGTGATTCGCCCGGTGATTCCGGCGGAGCTGTGGACGGAGAAGACCCGGGTGCTGGTGAACCCCACGGGCCGCTTTGTGATCGGCGGACCTGCGGGAGACACGGGGCTGACCGGACGGAAGATCATCGTGGACACCTACGGCGGATATGCTCCGCACGGCGGCGGATGCTTCAGCGGGAAGGATCCTACGAAGGTGGACCGCAGCGCTGCCTATGCAGCCCGATGGGCCGCGAAGAACGTCGTGGCGGCGGGACTGGCAGACCGATGCCAGATCCAGCTGGCCTACGCCATCGGCGTGGCGGAGCCGGTTTCCGTGCTGGTTGATACCTTCGGAACCGGGATCGTGGACGACGAGAAGATGGCAGAGGTGGTGAAGAAGGTGTTTGATTTCCGGCCTGCCGCCATTATCCGTGACCTGAACCTGCGGCGGCCTATCTACCGGCAGACCGCGGCCTACGGTCATTTCGGCCGGACGGACGTGGAACTGCCCTGGGAAGCGGAAAACCGCGTTGAGGAACTGAAAAAGGCGATTCAGGAATTAAAGGCGCCGGAAGGCAAGAAATAAAAAACGCCGGAAGGCAAGGCGTGAATAAAACGCCGGAAAGCAGGGCACGAAAAAAGGCTGTCTGAACAAACAGCCTTTTTTCGTGTCTGTCGGTTTGCCTGACAGGTTATTTGATCAGCTCGCCCATGGTGCCGTTTACGGCGCAGGCGGCATTGCTCTCGTCGGTATCGATATGCATGGCGAGGGAGAATTTCTCGCTGACCCGAACCACGACGTCACCGAAGGTGAGGGCGCGGCCGTTTGTTTCCACCTTCACGGACACGACATCCTTATCCTTCACGCCGTATTCCGCGGCATCGGCGGGAGTCATGTGGATGTGCCGCTTGGCGGCGATGACGCCTTCCTTCACTTCCACTTCGCCGCAGGGGCCGACCAGCTTGCAGGCGCCGGAGCCGGCGATGTCGCCGGATTCACGGACGGGGGCCGTGACACCGATGGAGCGGGCGTCCGTCAGGGACAGCTCCACCTGCGTGGCGGAACGAACGGGCCCGAGGATCCGAACCCGCTTGAGGGTGTTCTTGGGGCCGACCACGTCTACCTGCTCTTCGCTGGCGAACTGGCCGGGCTGGCTCAGCATGCTCTTCACGGTCAGCTCATGACCCGCGCCGAAGAGCGCTTCCAGATCTTCTTTGGTTACGTGCACATGGCGGGCGGATGTTTCAACAAGGATTTTATTCATGGAATGATCTACCTCCTGCGTCTACGCGGTTTTTTACTATTATAGCCGCAAGCGGGCTTTTGCGCAACACCTGATTTATCAGAGCAGGATCGCGCCGGCGATCAGCAGGGCGCAGAAGAGGACGGTGCCCAGATCCAGGGAAGTGAAGGGATACTGCTTGTAGCCGGAGGAGCGGGTTCGGAGGCGGAAGCCCCGGACTTCCGCGGCAATGGCGGTCTGATCCGAGCGGCGAACCGAGGAGATCAACAGCGGGGCGCACAGGGGCAGCATCATGGAGAACTTTTTCAGGCCTTTTGCCTGATCAAAAGCAACGCCCCGGGCGGTCTGGGCTTCCATGATTCCGCTCATTTCCTCCAGAAACTGGGGAATGAAGCGGATGGCTGTGGAAAGGGTGAAGGCATAGGGATAGGGCACATGCAGAACCTGCACGAGGGAATTCGTCAGGTCATTGATGGGCGTCACGGCCAGCACCAGGGCCAGAGGCATGCAGACCACCATCAGCCGCAGCACGACCTTGCCGGCCGTCAGGAGGCCCAGATCGGTGATGATCCAGAAGACGGGCGTTCCTTTGCGATACAGCAGCGCCTGGAGGACAAAGAGGAAAACGGCAATTTTCAGCAGGCCCCGCAGAATGGACCAGGTGCGCCCGGCGACGCCGGCCAGCACGCCGATCAGCAGATCCACGGCCAGGAGGCCAAGGAGGAAGAACAGATTGTCCGAAATGAAGGCCGCGGCGCAGATGGCGATGGTCAGGAAAATCTTGGTTACCGGATTCAGCCGGTGAATCACGGAATGGCCGGGAATATACCGAAACAGATCATTCATTGTTTTTTCCTCCCCGCGGCAGCTTTCAGGATCGCCTCGGCCATGGCCGGGGGCGTTTCTGCCTCCTCCAGCCCGCGGCCGAGACGGAGACCCAGGCCGATGATCTGAGGCGGGAGGATCGAGGCCTGCTCCATGAGGGCTCGATTTCGGAAAACATCGTGAACCGAGCCGTCTGCCAGCAGCTTTCCGCCGGCCATCACCAGGGCGCGGCGGGCATAATCCAGAACCACCTCCATATCATGGCAGACCATTACCACCGTCACCTGCTTTTCCTCATTCATGCGGCGAATCTGCTCCATGATGTGTGTACATTCCCGATAATCCAGGCCGGTGGTCGGCTCATCGAGGATCAGAATTTCCGGCTCCACCGCCAGGACGGAGGCCAGGGCGACCAGCTGGCGCTGGCCACGGCTGAGGGAGAAGGGTTCCTCGTCGCCGGAGAAGGAGAACTCCCGGAGAATTTCCTCTGTCCGGGCTTCCAGCATCCGGCTGTCCTCATCTCCCCGGGCGGCTTTGAGACCGAAAAGAATCTCCTCCCGGACGGTGCTTTTACAGATTTGCCGATCCGGATTCTGGAAGAGGAAGCCGACCAGTCTGGCCCGGCGGCTGACGGGGACGGAGGCTGTGTCCATGCCGTGGATGAGCACCTTTCCGGCGGTAGGACGGAGGAGCCCGTCGATCAGGCGGACGGTGGAACTTTTTCCGGCGCCGTTTTCGCCCAGAATGGCTACAAACTCTCCCTTTTCAATATGAAAGGAAACATCCTGCACGGCCGGGCCCTGGGCGGGATAGGCAAAGCTGACGTGTTCGAGCTGAATCATGAGATCAACCTCCTGACCATGTTTTCCGCCTCATCCAGATTGATGCATACCGGCTGGGGAACACCCGTTTTCTCCGAAAGGATGCGCCCGAGGGTGACCACCCGGGGACAGTTGACCCCCAGGGCCTCCAATTCCTCCGCATGGGCGAGCACGTCTCTGGTTTCCCCCTGCCGGACAATGCGGCCTTCGCTGAGGACGGCCAGCTGGCGGACAAACTCGCAGAGGAGCATGATCTTCTGCTCAACGATGATGACTGTGACGCCCTGCTGTTCATTCAGATCCCGGAGGAGGGAGAAGATCTGGCGGCTGCTGCGGGGATCCAGCTCTCCGGTGGGCTCGTCCAGCACCAGCACCCCGGGCTTCAGAGCGATGATCGAAGCGATGGCCACCTTCTGGCGCTGGCCGCCGGAGAGGGAAGCGATGCTGCGGGTTTTCAGATCCGGAATCCCGGTTTGCGCGAGCGCCTCATCGATCCGCCGGGGGATTTCCTCCTTTGGGACGCCGAAGTTTTCCAGGCCGTAGAGCAGCTCGTCTTCCACGACGGAGGAAATAATCTGGCTGTCGACATCCTGAAAGACCATGCCCACCTGGCGGGACAGATCAATCAGGGGGGAATCCACGGTGTCCAGACCGTTTACGGTGACACTGCCGAAATAATCCCCGGTGTAATGATGGGGGATGATCCCGCTGAGCGCCCGGACCAGGCTGGTTTTTCCCGCGCCCGCGGCTCCGATGATGCCCAGGAAGCCGCCGTCGGGCACGGAAAGGGTGATGTTTTTCAGGGCGGGGTTGGGCTCGTTTTTGTAGGAAAAGGTCAGATCCTGAACGTTGATCATGGGGGTTCGCTCCTTATGAACAAAATGGAGTGGGACGGCGCTTTCCGGATGAACGCCTTACCGGTTCAGCACTTTCTTCAGGGGAAGATAGAGCAGCTGAACCAGGACGCCGCCGATGGCCGCGGTTCCCAGAACGATCGGGATGTAGGCTACCAGGCCGCTGGTTTCCATATGCATGAAGAGGAACAGGCAAACCACAAAGCTGCCGCCGGAGATCACCGTGGAAACGAAGGTGGCCAGGAAGGGATTCAGATCCAGCTTGCCAAATTTGAAGGGAACCCGGATCATGAAGAACATGGCCACCGCGCCGAGAAGCTCGGAGATGAAATTCAACCACGGGGTTCCGGGAAGGAACTGGCAGATGGCGCCGGCCAGGATGCCGATCACGGCGCAGCCGGGAAGCTTCGGCCGAACCAGGAGAATGGCCAGACAATAGGAGGCGATGATGAAATTCGGCTTCATGCCGAAGAAGTTGACAACGCTGCCCACGAAGAGCTTCAGCACAGCGCCGGCCGCCAGCAGCACGGCGACCAGGATCAGATCCTGGATGGAAAATCCTTTGGATTCCTGGGTATTGACGATTCGCTTTTCACTCATGGTTTTCATCCTTTCCGTATTTGTTTTCTTTTATCAAAAAAGCAGCCTCCCATCGCGGAAGGCTGCTTTCATGAACCAAACCTGTTCAGGAAACCGCTTCTTCAGACGGGAAAAGGCACGCGAAAAAACGCCACCACCAGAGGCGCCACGCAGAAGCGGAGACGGCAAAGAAACCCGCCGCACGAACCGAAATCGTCTGCTTCATTTCTCTCCCGTCCTTTCCTGAAAAATTCGATGCCATTATAGCAAAAGGAGCGACAGAGTCAAGAGGTGGGAGCATAAAAAACACAATCTGAACAATTTGCCCCGTTTCTTGAAATCCGGGCGGACGGCGTGTATAATGGGAGCAAGAACGACAGGAAACCGAAATCGGAAAGAAGAGAAAGAACGATCTGAAACTGAAATCGGAGAAAAGGGGAAAAACGATGGAAAAGGTGAGACTGGGAATTATCGGCATTGGGAATATGGGCTCTGCCCACGCGGAAAACATCATGGCCGGGAAATGTCCGGAGATCACGCTGACGGCCGCGGCGGACCGGCGGGAATCCCGCAGAAAATGGGCGGAGGAGAACCTCCCGGGCGTGCAGGTTTTTACGGAGGGAGAGGACCTGATTGCCTCCGGCGCGTGTGACGCGATTCTGATTGCCGTTCCG
>CADBLV010000037.1 GCA_902795555.1 uncultured Eubacteriales bacterium
CTCCCGGCAAAGGAAATGCCATAAAGCACCTCATTGTCCATGACTTCATAAATGTATCCGTCCGGCAGCACGCCCTGCAGGGACAGGGTATCGTTAATCTTAATCGTTTCCGTTTTCTTTTCCGCTGTCTCAGCCAGCGCGGCCGCGCAGCCCAGCGTCAGCGCCAAAGCCAGGATCAGCGCAATGATTTTTTTCATCAATCATGTCCTCCTTCTATCTTGTTTCACAGTCTGTCAGCGAACCAGGAAATCCTGACGGATGAAACCGACAGCGCCGGTCGCGGGATCCCGAACCTGCCGCCAGTCGTTCAGCTCCGCAATCACTTCCAGGGTTACGCCCGATTTATAGGAAGAGATCAGCTCGGCCTTCTTGTGCGGCGCCCAGCGCATATTGACGAAACCGCTGGAACGGGCACTGCGGGTTTCTACCGTATAAGGGGTCACCCGACGGCCGGCTTTGAATTCCTTCTGGATGGCATTCCATTCACCCGCCGCAGTGGACGATCCGCCGCCACCGCCGCCGCCGCCACCGCCGCCGCCGTGGTGATGGGGCTCATAGTTGACCAGATACTTGGTCTGCACATACACATAGTCATAGGCGCCGGCCGCGTTCAGGCAGGTCCAGCCGTTTCCCAGATGATAGTTCACGCTCACAGGCGTCGCGAACGGAATCTGGAACGCGACATTGTCGCCGTAGGAAGGGGTCAGCCGGGCATTCAGCGATCCGCCGTTTTCCGTGTATACCCACATGGTATAATCCGCCGAGGAAACGGGAATCCACATCACCATCACCAGAGCAATGGCGACAACCAGGGTTAGCAACCGTTTGATCATTTCAATTCCTCCTGTTCGTCAAGATATCCTTTGGATCTTGTCCTGATTATATCACACTTTGTTGTGAAAATGCAACACTTTTGAAATATTTATTCCTGTGGCTGAAGAATTCCTGTTTCCCGGTGCCGTTCCAGAAAACTTCCGCCCAGCGACACGCGAACGGTCACCAGCTGCGTTTCCGGCCTCAGCGGTAGGCTTCGCGCCCCGGCCAGCTCCGCCCAGCAAACGGGTTTCCTGTTTTCCGCGAAATCCGGCGACCATTGCCGGTCCGTCCATTGGGCGCCCTCCGGCGCGTTTTCCGGAAACAGGAGGGTGTCGGACCGACAGGTGATTCCTTCCAGAAAAGCCAGCGCGACAACCGCTTCCTCCGCCGTCTGTTCGTCCGGCAGAGTCACCGCCAGTCCATCCCCTCCTTCTTTGATCTGCAGGCCGACCACGCTCCGCGTATCCCTGACGCCCAGGGTTTCGCAGGCCAGATAGATCACGTTCTTCCCCGCCTTGAGGGACAGAGAGAGATCTGTTTTCTCGATGGGCTTGTAGACCGGGGATTTCAGTCCGCCGATGAATTCTCCATTGCAATACAGATCCGCGGCGGTATACCCCCACAGGCGCACCCGCACAGTGCGGTCATCCGGAGAGACAATCGTCGTCGCCGCATCAAAGGTGACCCGCTGCATCGTCGGATAAAAATCGGACAGATTAATCAGCGTGCAGTCCTTCCCGCCCAGAAAGCGCCACGGCTTTCCGAGCCGGCCGGGCTTTCCCGCGGAAATGATCACCGTTTCCGCTACAGGCCGGTGTTCCGCGATCGCCGAGCGCAGCCTTGCTTCATAGCGCAGCTGATTTGCGTCCTTCTCCTTCGGGAAAAAGGGGCTTACCTGAGGTCCCGAAACCAGATAATGCTGAATGAATCCTTCCCTGTCCAGGGGCCAGAACGGTTTACTCATCGTGCTTCTCCTTCAGATTCGTCGCCAGATATCCTGTTTCGGGATGAATCCTTCTGTTTTTTCCCGCCGGAATGCCGGCAGGAGATCTGCCTGTCTTTTTTCCGTGACATTTCCGCCGGATCTTGATACAATCAAGGTATCCGAAAATCATCCTTCAAAAGAGGAAAGGCGGAAGATTCAGGTATACCAATGATCCATAAAGAACTGAAACAAAGGAGGAAGAAACACATGAAAGGAATTGTCAGACATCACGACGACGCGCCGCTGCAGGATCTGGGTGGGGGAACCGGAAGGCGCGTCCTGGCCTGGAGCGAACATCTGATGCTGGTGGAGGTCACCTTTGAAACCGGCGCGGAAGGCGCCCTGCACAGCCACCCCCACGAGCAGAGCAGCTATGCACTCAGCGGCCGCTTCCGATATACGGTGGAAGGCGAAAGTGTCGATCTGAATCCCGGGGATTCCGTTGTCGTTCCGGGCGGTCTGCAGCACGGGACAGTCTGCCTTGAAAAAGGAAAGCTTCTGGATACGTTTACCCCCTGCCGGGAAGATTTCCTGAAGCCCTGAACGAAACGATCCGGTCACGGACGTTTTTTACAATCGGCATTCCCGCAGTGGAAAGCCTGATCCGCCGGTTTCTGTTCGACCGGCATGATTTCCGCAGGGGGCAGGTCGGTTCCTGACCGGTACCCCTGCCCTGACACTGAACCGGCCGTGCTGGCCGGTTCAGTTTACGTCCAGCGGCGTGCCTGTATACATGTCTTCCGTGTTTCCCGCTCCGAAGGTTTTCGACTCTCTCCCGATGGATTCCAATTGAGCGCAGCCGGAGAACATCCGCTGCATGTTTTCCGCGGATGACAGATCAAAGCCCGACAGATTCAGGGAAATCAGGCGGGGGCAATCCAGGAACATTTCCTGAAAGTTGGTCACAAGAGTCGTTTGAAAATGGCTGACGTCCAGCGTTTCGAGCTGATCCATTTCCGCAAACATGAGATCCATCCGTTCCACGGAGGAAGTATCGAAGCCGCTGACATCCACCGTCAGCAGGGAGCGGCACGCACGGAACATCTGGTTCATCGTCGTGCAGGAGGAGGTATTCCAGTGGGATACGTCCAGCCGATCCAGCATCTCGCACCATCCGAATACACCGGCCATTTCCCGGACATTTCCTGTGTCAAATCCCGACACGTCCAGGGAAAGCAGCGAATCGCATCCCAGGAACATGCCGTTCATATTCTGCACCCGGCTCGTGTCAAAGCTGCTGACATCCAGCGACTCCAGGTCATCGCAGTTCACAAACATATTTTCCATACTGGTGACCCTGGAAGTGTCCATCTTGCCCAGATTCAGGCTCACCAGGTGCCGGCAGCCGTCAAACATGGAATTCATCATGACGGCGCGGCCGGTCTGGAAGCCGCTCACGTCCAGCGTTCGCAGGGATCCACATCCGGCGAACATATCTGTGAAAATTCGAACTCTGGACGTATCCAGTCCCCTGACATCCAGCTCCTGCAGGGATGCGCACCCTTCGAACATGGACGTCGCATCGGCCAGACGGCTGAATGAGGCGCCTGTCAGGTTCAGCCGCGTGAGGCTCTGACATCGCTGAAACATGCCGTCAGCCGCTTTCAGTTCCGGGAAGGAAACGCCTCCGAAATCCAGCTCCTTAAAACCGGAGAACGAAAAAGTATTGGACGCGGAAACCACCCCGGAGAAATCTGCCAGCCCGTTCCACTGGATCGCATCCGCCAGGGTATATCCCGCGAACAAGCGGCTCATATCCTCCGGCATCCGGAACGGTCCGCCCGCGCTCAGATACAGCGTTTTGCCGTCTTCTTCCGTCTCGATCCAGGCCATGATCCTGTTGTCCCCGGCTTCGGACACATCCCACGCGCCTTCGCCCGGCTCCCGGTCCGTCAGCTCGATCCGATGAATCTCTCCCCGCTTGACAGGGCCGCCCATCGCCGGAAGCAGATACAGCTGTTCTCCGTTTCTGCCGTCGCCCTCATCCGATTTCAGGATGGGCCATTCCGTGTGTATCGGGGTTTCATGGCCTGTTCCGGACTCCGGCTGCATCTGTCCCTTTTCCGCAGCCGCTTCCGGAATCGCGGTCGCTGCATCCGCGGCTGTTTTTTCCGCCGCTTCCGGATTTGCGACCGCCGCATCCGAAGCCGCTGTTTCAACCTTTCCGTTGTTTTCCGATGCAGCACTCACTGCCGGGGAACACAGATCCGGCGGATCAGCGCCGGTTCTCCTGTGTTTCCGGATGTACACCTCACTGCCAGGGAACATAGATCCGGCGGATCAGCGCCAGTTCTCCTGTCTCATCAAAGACGGCCTTGACATTGCGACGGTCGAAGCCGGGATCGTCTGTCACTTTCATCTGTGCCAGAAACTCCGCCTGATTATGCACGGTTGGGTAGAGCAGACCTTCCCCCGTGACCGGATCAATCTCGTCCAGAAACAGCAGGCGATCCGACATCGGAACATTCACGGTGGCCAGCTCCACCCAGGTATTGTCGTTGACATCCATAATCCAGTAATTCAGATCGACGGATTCAAACAGGTAAACCTCATCCTCCTGTCCGGCATTCAGCACAAGATATCCCTCGTCCTCCGAAATGCTCCGGATCGTGATCTCACGCCCCTGGGTATAGATGCCATCCCCCACCTTCAGCGAAAGGATTTCGTCCGGCCGGTATCGTTCCGGGATCAGGATCGTCACCCCGACCGTATGATGGATCGGATCACATCCGGTGATTTTGGCATCCACGGCGACAGAAATCAGGTGATTCGGATTCACCTCCGACGCCATGGATGTCACAACGGTACGCTCCGCCCATGCACCCATAGTAATCATCAGCAGCCCCAGCAGCAGAACAACGCATTTTTTCAACATCGGTTGATCCTCCTTCGCTCGAAACCCATCCTTTATCATTTCGTGTTCGGATCATCTTATCCTGCCGCAATCCCGACCCGCGTCCGGAAACACAATAAAAAAGAGTGGAAAAGAATCGGAAGTTGCGGTAGAATAGAGCTAGAAAAACACAGCAGCTCCGGCGGAAAAGCGCAATCCCGTTCAAAAACACAGATCCGGAGCGGAGGAGATCGACATGGCAAAGCTTGTGATGGGATATTGGGACTGTCCTTTCTGCGGATCGAAAGGCATCGC
>CADBLV010000038.1 GCA_902795555.1 uncultured Eubacteriales bacterium
GGAAGGTGTGGGCGGTGTAATAAAACGCTTGAAAAGTGCGAAGGTTTCCGATTATAATAGAAGAAGCAACAGAACAAAGCATCCATCCGGCCGGGACAACGGGTCAACGGCCGGAATCATCCGCAAAAAAAGAAAAACAGGGAGGTCGGGTTACATGAAGTCATTGATTCGGAGAATGGGCCGGCAGGCAGTGTCCGTGGTGAATTTCGAGGGGATGAACCGGGTGCCCCCGCTGTCCGGTCTGCGGGAGGTTCGCGGGGAAATTGTTCCCGGCATGACCAACATCTGGTATGAATACGTCCCTTCCTGCTATGAGGAAGGGAGACCCTTTCCCCTGATCATCCAGCTGCATGGCGGCGGCAATGACGGGAGACGCTGGGCGGAATACACCGTGTGGCATGAAATGGCGGAGCGGAAAGGGCTGATTGTGGTTTATCCCAACTCTCCGGATTATGAATGCTGGAGCTGCGGGCAGAGAGACATTCAGTATCTGTATGCCCTGATTCAGCTGCTGCGCAAAAAGTATACGGTGGACGAAAGCCGGATCTATATGCAGGGCATGTCCAACGGCGACCAGATGACGCTGGCCTTTTCCATGGCCCATCCGGAGGTGCTGGCCGCGGCGGGTTATGCCACAGGACCTTCCGACGAGGAAGTGCTGGACGGGGATCTGCCCTCCGGCCCGCTGCCGGTGATTCAGATGCGGGGCGAGATGGACATCAACTGGAAGCTGACTCCGGAGACGCCGGATATTTTTGAAAACCGGTATCATATGAACGATCTGAACCGGGAGATCTGGCTGCCGGTGAACGGCGCGGATACCTGCCTTCCCGCCCTGTCGATTCAGGGCAAGGACAATTTCCTGTATTATCCCGGAGAGAAAGCTCCGCTGATCAACTGGGAAATTGCCGGCATGGGTCACCGGGAGCCGGTGTACGGAGCCCAGGTGTTCTGGGATCGGCTGTACAGCGGATGCCGCCGGGAGGAAGGGGAACTGGTGGTGAATCAGCCGGCGAAGCCGATTTCCGGAGATCCGGACACTGTGCTGGTGGCCATGGGATCCCATCTGGCTTATCGGAAGGACGAAATGATTCCCTTCGGTCGTCCCGGCGCGGGCGCGGCGCGGATCTTCATTCCCGCTGAGGTATCGCATTTCTGCCCGGTGAAAACCGGGGAAATGGCCGAAACTGAGGTGATGTGTGTTCCCGCGGAGTTCTTCTCCACTGTTTTTGGCGCGGTGATCAGCTATGACGACACCGGGGATACCTGCGAGATGAATTTCCCGGATGGCCGGAGGGTGATCCTGCGTTCCGGCGCTGTGCTGTTTGAAGATGACGGCGAATTCCGGGCTCTGCAGAAGCCATGTGTGCTTTTC
The DNA here is from genome assembly GCA_902795555.1 of uncultured Eubacteriales bacterium. Next base: position 1,376 of record CADBLV010000038.1, read on the forward strand.
TGCGGCAGCTTCTATGTGCCCGTGGGCGAGCTTTGTCAGATGCTCTTCGGCAGCTATGTCACCATGGCGGACGACGTACTCTGCGTTTCCAACCATTACGCTGTGCTGGGCAGGTATACCGCCCGGGTGATCCGGAAACTGCTGGGCGGGGAAATGCGCCCGAGAAAAAAATAAAGGATGCACAGCACGAACAGAATGTTCCGCCTGTAAAAAAGGCAAGGCATGCTGCCCGCAGGGCGGCAGTAAGACAGAAGACTGAAAGCAAAAAGTGATTTTAGTGAGGGATAAAAGACGGAAACAAAAAAGCCTCCGGGGACGAAACCCCGGAGGTGTTGTTTATGCGTTGCGTTTTATTCCTCTGCAGGAACCGCGGTGACAGCGATCTCCCGCGGGGGAATCCCGTCCGCCCACACTTTGATCCGGATTTCTCCGGCTTCATCGGCGATGACCGCCGCCAGAGCTCTGCCCTCATAAGCCTTGCAGCAGGGTTCGCCATAGCTTTCCACCGTACAGGGATTCGCGTTTCCGATGCCGGCCAGATGTCCCGCACCAGAAACCTCGATATGGATCATACGGTCCTCACAGGGGATTCGCGCCCCCTGATCATCGACGATGCTCAGGGCGATAAAGGAAAGATCCTGGCGATCGGCGCGGATTTCGTGACGATCCGGTACGGCGGTGATTTGCGCGGCGGCTCCGGCGGTGGTCAGCACGGTGGAAGCGATCGCTTTTCCGTCCCGATACGCCGTTGCTTCCAGCGTTCCCGGCGCAAAGGGAATCTCCAGGAACGCTTCCAGCTTTTCTACCGGCGAAGTCCCCACCGGGGCGCCGTTCAGGGTGAACCGAACTTCATCCGCATCCGCATAGGCATAGACGGGAACGGGTTTTCCGATCCATTCTTCCCCATAGGTCCAGCTGTCTGCCACGTCCTTCCAGTGCCACCCCGTTCCCCAGAATGTGTCCCCATGATGGAAGGGATGGGTGGTGAACAGCGCCATTTTTTCGCTGCGTCCCTCAAAGGCCTCCCACATGATTTCACGATAATAACTCTGAGCGGTTCTGTATCCGCACAGATCCATATCTCCCTGGAAACACGTGCGCCAGGGATATCCGCCCATGAAGCCGTGATCCTCACCGGTGCTGTTCCATACGACCCGGCCGACGCCCGCTTCGCCGAGGTTGTCAAAGGCGGTCCAGATGAAATCCCCGATGACATGCGGATTGTCCAGGGTTGCTTTCCAGTAATCATAGGTGTTGAAGGGATGGGTTTCCGTTCCCATGATCACGCGGCCGGGGAATTTTGTCCGGTCTTCCGCATAGCGCTGATACAGATAATTATATCCGACAATATCCAGGGCTGAGGCGTAATCGGCGGTTTTCTCCCCCCAGATATCCTTTTCCCGCTGAATCTGGTCCAGATTCTGGAAGTTCACCTTTTCGGGACTTCCCGCTTCCTCGATCGCCTTTCTGACGGCTTCCATATCGAAGATGCCGTTCATGGCGGAGGTGATGAAATGGGTGCTGTCCAGGGAGCGGATCTTATCCGCGATCCGATGGGCCCAGGCATATCCGTTTCCGGAGCCGTCGCGCTCCCAGATTTCGTTGCCGATGGAATAGCTGAAAACGCAGGGATGATTCCTGTCGCGCAGAACCATCGCGGTTACGTCTCTTTCCCACCAGTCCTCAAAATACAGATGATAATCCAGCGGAACCTTGCCCATTCGCCAGCAATCGAAGGCCTCGTCCAGAAGAATGATTCCCTCCCGGTCGCAAACCTCGAGCATCGCCAGACTCGGCGGATAATGGCTGATCCGTACCGCGTTGTATCCCGCGGCCTTCAGAATCTGTATCTTGCGCTCTTCCGCGCGGGGATAGGCCGCGCTTCCCAGGAAGCCGTGGTCATGATGGATGCAGCCGCCTTTCAGCTTCAGGGGCATTCCGTTGAGCCGCAGCCCCAGAACCGAATCCGCTTCGTAGACCCGGATGCCGAAGACCGTTTCCGCGATTTCATCAGCCTGGCCGGCCACAGAAACGGTCACGAGCAGCCTGTAGAGGTTCGGCGAGGCGGGAGACCAGAGCGCGGGATTCCGGATCAGCAGCATCAGCCCCGTTTGGGTCTTTTCACCCGGGTAAACACGGGTGGTGATTCTTCCTTCCGCGACGGTTTTTCCTGCCGCGTCAATAGCGAAAGCCGCAATCACAGCGTCCTTCGGGACGGGGGAAGCGGTGGAAAGCGCGATTTCAGCCTTCACCAGCCCTTCTTCCGCATCCGCCCGCGGCGTGGAAACAAACAGATCCCAGGGCAGAATACCGGTCTCTTCCCCGACCCACAGGCTGACGCTTCGATACAGGCCGCCGCCGGAATACCACCGGGTAGAGGGCTGACGACTCTGCACTTTGATTTTCAGCCTGTGCTTTCCGGGATTCAGCCTTCCGGTCAGATCGGCCAGGAAAGGCGAATAGCCATACGGATGCATGGCGACCAGATCGTCGTCCACCATGATTTCCGCATTCATATACGCGCCGTCCAGATCCAGCACCGTGCGCTTGCCAGCCCATTCCTCCGGGATTTCGAGGGTTTTTTCATAGATTCCCATCCCGTCGCCGAAAAAGCCGTTCGGGGCGCCTCCGGCCGCGTCGGGCGTCCGCTCTGTGTTGATGATGAAATCATGGGGCAGATCCACCGCGCGGGCGTCCGGCGCCTTATCCAGGAAGAATACATCCCGATCGCGGAAGCTCCAGCCGAGATTCAGATTTTCTTTTCTCATAAAGACTCCTTTTTTCGATTATCCCTTGATGGATCCGATCATGACGCCCTTGACGAAATACCGCTGCAGGAAGGGATATACGACCAGGATCGGAACCGTTGCCACGATGATTGTGCAATACTTTACCAGCATCCGGAACTGCTCCTGCTGACTCTGGCCGACCGATCCGATCTGCGTCATCGCGGAGGTATCGTTTTTCAGCAGAATTTCCCGCAGCACCAGCTGCAGCGGATACTTACTCTTGCTGGAAAGGAAGATGGAGGGGTTGAACCAGTTATTCCACCAGGTTACCGCGTAGAACAGCGCAATGACAGCGACCGTGGCCTGGGCCAGCGGGAAGAAGATTCGCCACAGGATGGTCCAGTCGTTGGCACCGTCCAGGCGGGCCGATTCCTCCAGGCTGTCCGGGATTCCCGCGAAGGAGGTGCGCATCACGATCAGGTTCCAGGTGTTCACCGCCACCGGCAGAATGATGCCGCTGAAGGAATCCAGCAGGCCCATTCCCTTCACCATCAGATAGAACGGGATCAGTCCGCCCTGGAAATACATCGTGAAGGCGATGAACTTCATGATCGTTCCGTTCCAGTAGCAGCCTTTCCGGCTCAGACCATAGGCCGCGGTGATCGTCAGGAACATGTTGAGCAGCGTTCCGAGACCCATATAGATCAGGGTGTTCCGGAAACCGATCGGGATATTCGGATTCTCCATGACCAGTTTGTATCCCTTGAGGGACCACTCGCCCAGAGGCCAGGCCATGATGCCGCGCTGTGCGTAGAGCAATATCGGGTCGCTGACGGAGCAAACCAGCACATACCACAGCGGATAGAGGCAGATCACGCAGAGAATGACCATGATGATATTATTGACAACCTGGAATACTTTTTCCCCGGTGGTCATCAGATTTCGGCTTTTACTCATGATAATCCCCCCTTACCACAGGCTGTTTTCGGTGAGGATCGCGCTCATTTTGTTTGCGAAGATCACCAGCAGGAAGTTGATCACGGAGTTGAACAGATTGACCGCCGTGGAGAAGGAGAAGTTGGCGTCCACGATTCCCTTCCGGTACACATACGTGGAAACCACGTCCGCCGTCTCATAGGTCAGACCGTTATACAGCAGAATGATCTTTTCATAACCGACCCCCATCAGGCTGCCGATCCGCAGGATCAGCAGGATGGAAATGGTCGGCAGGATACCGGGGATCGTGACATGAATGACCTGTTTGAATTTTCCTGCGCCGTCAATGGTGGCCGCCTCATACTGTTCCTGATCGATACTGCTCAGGGCGGAGAGGAAGATGATGGAGTCCCAGCCAAGCCGCTGCCACACTTCCGATCCGACATAGACGGTTCGGAAATATTTGGCGTCGCCCAGCAGGTTGACCGGGCTTTCGACCCCCAGGAGCTTCTGGATCTCCGCGAAAAGTCCGGTGGTGGAGCAGAAATCGGTCAGGATACCGCACATGACCACCAGCGAAATGAAATAGGGCATATAGGTGACCGTCTGTACGACCCGCTTGAACCGCCTTGCCCGCATTTCATTCAGCAGCAGGGCCAGAATGATCGGCGCCGGGAATCCGACCAGCAGGTTATAGAAGCTGATCAGGAGGGTGTTCCGGATGGTCCGGTACGCATAGGCTGAGCGGAAGAAATCCCGGAACCACTGCAGCCCGACCCATTCGCTGCCGGTGATGCCGCCTTTGGCCTTATAATTATTGAACGAAATCAGGATTCCGTACATGGGGCCGTAGCACCAGATGATATAGAAAACAATCGTCGGAAGGATCAGCAGATAGATCGGCCAATGCTTCGAGAAATCCCGTTTGATGATTTCCCACGTCGTGGGAACCCGGTATCCGGAGGAAATCATGGCATTGGCATGGGTCGCCGCGATTTCCTGCCGGCGCAGCTCCATCGTCCGCCCGCGCTTTCGCCAGATCACGACAATCAGATTCAGCACGGAAAAGCCCATGGCGGCGATCCAGCCGAAGGTGAAAGCCAGGGAATCCTTGTTCAGGCCGAATTCCGCTTTGGCCTGATACGTCACGTCAAAGCGAAGCATGAACACGGACAGGCCCAGGAAGAGCGCGCTGACGATCGAATAGACGAACTTATCCGGCGCGAAGAGCGCTGAGCATATGCCCATGACAGCAAAAAGGATGACGCCGATCACCATCGGGTGCGGCGTTCCCGCGGATTTTCCGCCGGTGTTTCCCCGGAGGAAATCCAGCCCGGTCAGGCTCACGGGCTCTCCTGTTTTTTTATCCACGGCATTCAGCTGCGGAATCAAAAGCAAGCTCAGAAGTGTCAGCGCGCAAAGCGCGATGATCAGATACCGTTTCCAGTCCAGCCCGGCCAAACCGGCGGGGGAGGCCTTGGGGGAGGCCTTGATTGCTGCCGTCGTCATACCATCACCACTCCTCTGTGAAACGCAAATTTCCGTCTGCTGTTCTGCCAGGTTGGCTATTTTGCACTCGCTCCCGCTGCGCGGATCGCGAACAAAATATGCTACCTCTGCACAATTCCTTCCGCGGATCGGCGCATCAGGCGGACGGCGCGGGGATTTTTCCGTGCCGTCCGCCTGGTTGCCGACCCATCGGATATTCAGAAAAGGCCGGGCGAGGGATCCCCCGCCCGGCCTGAAAACCGATGATCAGCGAGCGTTGTAGCGGTCGAGAGCGGCCTGCTGGATCGCGATGGCTTCGTCGATATCCTGGCTCTTGATCTGATCCACAAACGCATCGAAGTTGTCCAGAGATTCCTGACCTGTAATGAACTTATAGGTCATCTCTGTGCGATAGGTGTTGATGTCGGTCATAATGCGCGCCAACTCGGAAGATTCCTCGGCGGTGGGCGTGATCAGCGGCATGAACCAGTCATGTCCGTCCTTGCCCCACTCGTCGATGCACTGCCAGACTTCGGGCTGCATTTCGTAAGCGGTGGAGTCGCGGAGGTAGCCCCAGTTGTGGAGCTTGAAGCGCGGATACACGGTCCAGAAGTCCTTGTCATCACCGCGTTCGATGATACCGGTTTCTTCATAGATCCATTCCAGCTTTTCTCTGCCGTCGCCGGCATCAACCCACTTGTAGCTCACGCCTTCCGGACCATAGGAGCAGAGGTCGCCGCCGAACTGGCTGTACCAGAAGTCCTTCCAGCGAACCACGGTCTCCTCGATGCCTTCCTTGACCGCGCGGGTGGTCAGCACATCATAGTCTGTCCGCACGATGAAGTCGGTCTGGCGCAGATGGGTCTGCTGTCCTTCGTAGGAAATGGGCATTCCGACAGCCAGCAGCTTGTAGTCGGGATTGTTGTTCATACCGGTGACCTTCGCCTGGCCGATTTCGCCGTAAGCGGAACCGAAGGCGCCGTAGGTCCCGTCAGCCATCTTGGCCTGATAGTCCGCGTCCGTCAGGGTCGCGAAATCGGGATCCAGGATGCCTTCCTCATACCACTTGTGCAGCAGCGTCAGGAAATCTTTGTATCCGGGCTCGATGGGGCCGTACGCAGCAGTTTTGCCGTCCTTGGCGATCCACTCATAAGCGGAATCGTAGGAAGCGGCGAACTGATAGTTGGTCCCCACGCCGTACCACTGCGGAATGTTGCAGCCCAGGAGCGTGCCGAATTTCTCTTTGAAGACATGCAGCATGTTATCCCAGTCTTCGATCGTCTTCGGGGGCTCCAGGCCGGCTTTCTCCAGCAGATCCTGCCGGACCCACAGGCCGGACCAGGGGCTGGAAGGAACGTAGTCCAGCATGTACCAGGCGATCATGGCGCCGGAATCCTGCTTTGCATCGCGGCCGATCTCGGGATAGGTCTCATGCAGATACTTCAGGTTGGGCGTCCAGCCCTGCTCGAAATAGGGAGCATAGTCCATGTAAACGCCGTCTTCCACCGCGGTCTCGATACCGCCGGCATAGGCGGGCGGCGTGGAGAACATGTGGGGCAGGTCGTTGGAGGCCACACGGAGATTGAAGTTATCGGTTTCAGAACCAACGGGCGGATATACCCAGTTGATTTTGACCCCGGTCACCTCTTCCATCTTCTTGAACGTCTCGCAGTCGGCGAGCGTGTCCATGATCGTGGAAGAGAAGCCGCGCCATACGTCGATGGTGACACCCTCGGTTGTGATGGGCAGCTCGGTCAGGTCGGCGCCAAAATGCTGCCGATAGATGGTTCCCAGTTCTTCCGCAGAGGCGAAAGAGGCCACCATCATCAGAGCCAGCACGAGGCACAGGATTTTCGCGATCTTCTTCATGAAACAGATCCCCTCCTCAAATAAGATGTTGATTGTCCGCCGGAACAGAAAACGAAACAGAAACAGACAGGCGGCTTGTCTGCAATTCCCTGAACCGTTATGAGAGGAAAAAACATCCCAAAAGTACCGAAAGAATTATACAACACGTTCCTTTTCGTTGTCAATATCCAATTCGGACCGTTTTTCTACTACTTTTCTCCGTTTTCGCGTGAATCGCCGAAGCGCTCCAGCGCCTCCCGAAGTCCTTCCACCTGATCCTTCTTGACCA
>CADBLV010000039.1 GCA_902795555.1 uncultured Eubacteriales bacterium
TCGCACAGAGTGGCTGATGCCCGGCCATATGGTCAATGCCTGCTACAGTCCCAGCTCCAATGACATTACTTTCCCGGCGGCAATCCTGCAGAAGCCATTCTATTCTCTGTCTCAGAGTGTAAGCGAAAACCTGGGCGGCATCGGCGCGGTGATCGGACACGAGATTTCCCATGCCTTCGACAATAACGGCGCCAACTTTGATGAAAACGGCAATCTGAAAAACTGGTGGACAGAGGAGGACTTCAAGGCGTTCCAGGATCAGATGAAGGATATGATTGCGCAGTTTGACGGCATTGAATACCATGGCGGGAAGGTGAACGGAGAACTGGTGGTCAGCGAGAACATTGCCGATAACGGCGGCATGGGCGTTACACTGGAGATCATGCATACGCTCTCCGCTCCGGACTGGCAGGGATATTTCATGAACTGGGCACGGGTGTGGTGCATGAAAGCCAAGGAAGAGTATATTCAGCTTCTCTTGACCAACGATGTCCATTCTCCCAACGTTCTGCGGGCTAATATGACTCCCAGAAACTTCAGCGAGTGGTATGAAGCCTTCGGGGTCACAGAGCGGGATGGGATGTATCTGCCCCCGGAGAAGCGAATTTCGATCTGGTAATCAAAAAGGGAAGCCTGCCTTACTTTTTCAGGTACTCTTCCAGCGTGAGGCCCTTCCCCATGATGTCCTGGGCCATCGCCGGATCATCAATATAGCGGAGATGCCAGGGCTCATAATCATAGCCGGTTATCTCTTCCTTACCCTTCAGGTAGCGAAGGATGAAACCGTATTTGGACAGCTTTTCATGGATTTTTTCCCAGATTCCGTTATATTCTTCTTTGGTCAGATCTTCATTATAGTATACCGTTGTCCCATCGGACGTAATAAAGTACAGATCGATCGCCAGCCCGGTCTGATGCTCGGAATATCCGGGCACAGCAACCGTTTTGCGCGTATATTCCTCACCGTACTTCACCATAAAACGATCCCAGATATCCTGCTGTTCAGCCACACTGCGCCGGCCGGAATCCAGCTCAAGATGAATGCCGTCTTCCTGTTCCAGTTCTTTGGCCAGGGCCAGATAGGCTTCATAGGTCTTCTTCTCAACTTCCACTTTGTCGCCGACAGAGTTGGTAAGTTCCACTGTTTCCAGCGCCTCTTCCCAGCCTTCCGGCAGTTGATGCTGTTTATTCACCAGGGCCATATAATCGATGCCGGTTGTCTCGGCCTGTGTCGCTTCAGGTTGAACAGACATGCTCGCATTCTCCTTTGCGGAAGACGTTTTGGGGATCAGATTGGCATAAGGCTCACCCATCAGAATGTGTGAATATCCGTCCCCTTCCGCTTTGCACAGGAATTCCACATCGACGCAGGACTGGAAAACCATCACAATATCACTGCCGCCGAAGAGGAAATATCCCATGGGATCTCCTTTTTTAACGACTGAACCGACTTCCAGCCCCTCCTCCCAGTTGCAGGAACAGATCTGGGACATACCGATGGGCAGAACGGCCACCAGGCCGTATTCCTCCGTGTCAATGATGACGCAGTCACGGGTTTCAATCATCTGCCAGCCCGGAATCGCATCGATCAGGATATACCGTTTCAGCTCAGGATCCCATTCTGTAATTCCTCCCGCCCCGTTCACAGCAGGAATCTTCCGGATCTCAACGATCCTGCCGCTCACCGGGAAATGATACCGGTGATAGTCATTCACATCCAGGAAGGTGTGGGTCAGCGTACCTCCGTTGAACGCGTCCTGATAAGCGGAGTCCGGACCGAGCAGCTGGGCAATGGACGTAAAGTTCGCTGATTTGATAGCAACGCCTTCCTTCTGCACCAGGTTGCCGGTTTCATCGACAGACCAGATTCCCTGAGGTGTCGAATCGGCCGGCCCCACAACCGGACTGTCTGCGATGGGACGCACGGACGGATCCACCAGATGGCGGGAGAACCAGTCGTTAAAGCTGTGCCATACATTGCTGTCCGCGTACCAACCGTACTGCATGTTCATGGACGGATCGGTTTTGATCCGCTCGTAATAGATGTCATTCCAGCTTTCTTCCGTGGACAGGAAAGCGCCCCATTCATCCGAGTATTCTTTACACCAGGACGCGATCGGTTCATGGTACTGGAGCGTCGGGTAATAATACCCTTTCCCTTCCAGCTCCTTAAGAGGCTGATCCAGAAGGAACCAGATATAATCGATGCTCTGATCAATATGGTTATAGAGCGTCGGATATGAAGCATTTGTCAGTACCCTCCAGGGCATGCAGGTGACCGCCCAGTCGATGAAATCGTACAGATCCTCCACGCTCTGCACCGGATTGGTATCCGGGTCCGGATTGATCTCGGCCGCAGCCGCGATGGATTTTTCCATCAGCGCCATCAATTCCGGATCTGCTTCAAGACAGGTCATCATGGCCAGAGACGCTTCCGAACGGGGCAGGACAGATTGCGGAGCGGGTTCCGCCTGTCCGATCAGCATTGTAAAGACAAGCAGGATGGTTAACAGAAGAGCAGTAGCTTTTTTCATTGCGGTAACACCTCTTTTTCATCATGATCATCCCGGAAACCACAAAATAAGGTTACACCTGCAGTAGGCCTCCCCGGTCGCCGGAAAGGACTCATTCGTTTAAGCTGTGGTATGGACATATTATAATCGAAAACAGGCCTGAACGCAATGAAAATATAACGCAGGTTCGTGTTGCACCGTCTGAGCGGACACATCCGGATATCTTTACAAAACGTTTTTTTGTCTTGACAGATCCATTTATGTGTGATAAAATATAATTGTTTCAAATGTTTACTTCGTGAACGGTCGGGAAACCCAAAGAACCACGATAACTGGAAAACGAAAGGAGCATCAGAATGAAAACGATCTATGATTTCACGGTGAAGGACAGGCAGGGGCATGAAGTCAGCCTGTCGGAATATCAGGGCAAAGTCCTTTTGATTGTCAACACGGCGACCGGCTGCGGCTTTACTCCGCATTATGAGCCTCTTGAGGCGATGTATAAGGACCTGCGGGGTCGGGGCTTTGAGATTCTGGATTTCCCCTGCAATCAGTTTGCGGACCAGGCTCCGGGCAGCGATGATGAGATTCATCAGTTCTGCACGCTGAAATTCGGTACGGAATTTCCGCAGTTTGCAAAGATCGATGTGAACGGTGAGACCGCCGACCCGCTGTTTGCATATCTGGCCTCCGAAAAGCCGTTTACGGGCTTTGGCAAAGGGCTGAAGAATGCGGCGTTAAACAAGTTTGCAGCCATGAACAATAAGAAGTATGGAGACAAAACCTATATCGGCTGGAATTTCACAAAGTTCCTGATCAACCGGGAAGGCCAGGTCATCGCCCGCTTCGAACCGACTGTTGACATGAGCGAAGTCAGGGCCGCTGTCGAAGCCGCCCTGTAACAGGGCCGCTCCGCGGTTTTCCTTTCCGCGTGCGCACCGCAGGATGAAGAAAGAATTGTTTTTACGAGTAGAGGCCGACGGCTTTTCGATATCCGTCTTTCACCGTATTTACAGCCGTTTGGAGACAGTGGGGACAGAAGCTGCTTCACCGTCGTCTCTTGTGACAGCTCCCAGCGATTTCAGGAGCTGTTTTTCTTTGTACATCAGTTGATCCGCGCGGATGAAAACGCTGTGATATTCTTTCTGTCCATGTCAGTGACAGGATCACGACGAATGCCAGAAGTGTCACCCAGACGAGAATCGCCTTCCCGAATTTTCTGGAA
>CADBLV010000040.1 GCA_902795555.1 uncultured Eubacteriales bacterium
AGATCGGGGAATATGCCTTCTCATACTGCAGTTCATTGAAGGAACTGACGGTTCCGGACAGCGTGCAGTCCATCGGTGAGCACGCTTTCGATTTCGGTTCACAGGACCTGGTGATCCTCTGCGGTCCGGACAGCTGCGCGAAAAAGTACTGCGAGCAGAACGGCATCGCCTTCCGGACGGAATGACGCCCGAGGAACCGCCCGGCCCCGCGTGTAACGACAGTTGATAAAATCCCTTTTGTCCGTTATAATGCAGACAAGTACAACTGAAACGATGATCATAACCGACAGACAGACGCAAAGGAGATGCGCCTATGTACGTCTTTCCTGAAGAACTCCGGAAGGCCTATGAAGCGGTCCCGGCCCCGCTGGTGTTCTACCAGTTTATCGACGGGAAGGTCGTTCCGCTGCTGGTTTCGGACGGGTTCTGCCGCCTGGTGGAAAAGGACCGGGAGAAAGCCGTAAAATGGCTGATCGGCGGGCAGTTCGAGCGGCTGCATCCGGATGACGTGGGCAACGTGTCCCATGTCAGCGATGACTTTGCCCATCACCGCAGCGGATACAACGTAATCTTCCGGTCCCGCCACAGCGACGGATATCACTATATCCATGCCGTGGGCGAATGGATGACCATGCCGGACGGAACAGAGCTGGCTCTGCTGATCTACGTGGATGTTTCGCAGAGCAGTAAAGAGATCGCGGTCCTGAAGGAAAGATACAACCTGTTCCACCAGGATGTATTCTATACCGATTCAATGACCGGCCTGCCAAACATCAACTATCTGTTCAAGTTCGGGGATGAACGGGTTCACGCGCTGCGGTCGGCGGGAAAACAGCCGGTATTCGTCTATTTTGACGTGAACGCGATGCAGTCCTATAACAACCAGTATGGATTCAAAAAGGGCGATGAGCTGATTTGTCTGATTGTCGCTGTTCTGCAGGAGACCTTCCCGGGCAGCCTGCTTGTTCGCGGCGTGGAAGATCATATTATCCTGATTACGGACCCGGAAAGCACAGCGCAGCTTTGTGAAAAGATTGAGGAGGCCAACCGGCGGATCCGCAGGGAAGCCTACGGCAACACCACCGGCGTCGTGGCCGGGATCTGTGAGATGACCGGGGATATGCGCTGCGCCGAAGCGATGGACCATACGCACCACGCGATCCGGCGGAGCGAATCGGACCTGAATAAGGTTTGGCGGTTCTGGACGCCGGAAGCGGATGAACAATACTGGAAGCAGCTTTATATTGTGGAAAACCATGAACATGCGCTGAGCAACAACTGGTTCAGGGTGTATTATCAGGGGATTGCGGAAACGGAAACGGGGAAAGGCGCCGCGATGGAGGCCCTGGCCCGCTGGGTGGATCCGGTTCGCGGAATCATCTCTCCGGCGGATTTCATTCCGACGCTGCAGAAGTATCATCTGCTGTATAAACTGGATCTGTTCATCTTTGAGCAGGTTTGCAGGGAGATCAGCATCCGGCATGAAAACGGGCTGACGCTGGTTCCGGTGTCCGTCAATTTTGCCCGGCAGGATTTTGACCATGTGGACATGGTTGCCGAGCTGAACCGGATTGTGGACAGCTATGAGATCGACCGATTCGGCATCGGGAAGGATTTCTTCATCATTGAAATTACGGAACAGGACATGGCCACGGCGCCGGAACGATTTTATCAGCAGCTGGCCGCGCTTCGGGCCGACGGATTCCGTGTGTGGCTGGATGACTTCGGGAGCGCCTATTCTTCCCTGAATGTGTTCAGCAAAATCGACGTGGATCTGATCAAGTTTGATATGGACCTGGTTCGGAACATGGACGGAAAAAACAACGTGAACCGGGAAATCCTGAAGGCGATCACCGGGATGTGCCGGAAGCTGGGGATCCATACGCTGGCGGAAGGCGTGGAGACGGAAAAACAGAAGGAATTCCTGATTCAGATCGGGTGCGAGCTGTCGCAGGGCTATCTTTATCACCGTCCGGAACCGCTGGAGCAGGTCCTGTATAAAAAGCAGAACGGACACAGGCAGCGGGAAATGATTTCGGACGAGCGGCGGAAACAGCTGATCTGACGGCAGAACAGGGCCTGAAGAGCAATCGGGGGGTGCAGGACATGGACATGGATTTTCTTCTCATGCTTCAGCAGTTCAGGGAAGGCGGGGGAGCAGCCTTCACGGAGTTTTTCCTGAAGATGAGCTATATCGGGGAAATGACCATCGTACTGGCCATCATCGCGGAGATCTACTGGTGCGTCAGCAAGGAGTTCGGAAACTACCTTCTGATGGGCTGGAGCGGGAACCGGATTATCAACGGTTTGCTGAAGGTGACGGCCTGCGTTTACCGCCCGTGGATCAGAGACGCCCGGATCATTCCCGAACCGGAAGCGCTGGCCGCGGCCACCGGTTATTCCTTTCCCAGCGGACACAGCATGAATGCCGCCTCCCTCTACGGCGGAGGGGCCATCCGGAAGGAACTGCCGAAGCCCGGGCGCATCGCGCTGGGGCTGATTGCAGTGCTGATTGCGCTGAGCCGCAATTTTCTGGGCGTTCATACCCCGCAGGATGTCCTGGTGGGCCTGGGGGCCGGGCTGCTTTTCATGTGGCTGATCGGGAAACTGATGAAATGGGTCGAGGCGCATCCTGAAAAGGACATCATGATTATGTGCATCGGCATCGGGATGGCCGTGGCTGTGGCGGTGTTTGCCGCTCTGAAGTCCTATCCGGAAGACCGGGACGCGGCAGGGAAACTGCTGGTGGACGGCGCGAAAATGGCCAATGATACGTTCAAAGGCGTGGGCTGGGGTATCGGATTTCTGGCAGGCTGGGTGCTGGAAAGAAGATTCATCCATTTTTCGACGGATGTCCCGATGGTGACGAGAGTCACCCGGTTTGTGACAGGGCTTCTCGGCTTTTATGTGATCAGCCTGATTCTGGTGCCGCTGATTAAGAAATGGATCCCCGGGGCCACGGGCACGATTTTCTCCAGCTTCCTTCAGATGTTTTTTGTTTCTTTCCTCTTTCCCTGGTGTATGAAACATGTGAAAGCCCTGAAGGGGCTTTGATGTTTCCGAAGGAACGCGAAGGAAGGGGAAAAGGGTAAGATGGAGGAACCCGCGGAGAAAGAAAGCGCCGCGGCATAGACGGAAGGATGATTTCGCGGCGCGAACGGAAGAACGGATTTGCGGCGGAATCGGAAAGGAAATATCAGAGATGCAGTTTGATCGGATTTATGAGGAAATCTATCATCGGCCCGCGGAATATCAGCATTTCTGCCCCTATCGGATCAGCCCCCTGGGGGCGCATATCGATCACCAGCTGGGGAAGGTTAACGGATTTGCGATCGACCGGGGGATTCATATGGCCTTCAGCCCGAAAAAAAATGGAGTGGTGGAGCTGCAGAGCGTCAACTTTCCCGGCAAGCGGGCTCAGTTTCACGTCGCCGCCATTCCGGAGGAAAAGGCGGGGGACTGGGCGGATCACTGCCGGGGAGCGGCGAGGGAGCTGGGGGCGAAATATAAGCTGACGGTCGGGCTGTCCGGGGTGATCGAGGGGACGCTGCCGATCGGCGGGCTGTCCTCCTCCGCGGCGGTGATCATCCTGTTTCTGTCCGCGCTGGCGAAGGTGAACGGGATTCATCTGGAGGAATGGGAAACCATCATGATGGCCAAGGCCGCGGAGAATCACTATGTGGGCGTGAACTGCGGGAAGCTGGACCAGAGCTGCGAGGTGCTGAGCAAAAAAGATCAGCTGCTGTATCTGGACTGCTCGGATGATTCCTACACGCTGATTGAACGGAATCCCGCCATGAAGCCCTTCCGGATCGCGGTGTTTTTCAGCGGGCTGGAGCGGAGCCTGGCCAATTCGGCCTATAATCTGCGGCAGGATAAATGCAAGGCGGCCGCCTATGATCTGCTGGCTTTTGCCAGCCTGCCTTACGGGAAATTTCAGGACACTGTGCTGCGGGCGGTTCCGCCGGAGGTTTTCACGGAGTATAAGGACCGCCTTCCGGAGACCTTCCGGAAAAGGGCGGCGCATTTCTTCGGAGAAATCCGGCGGGCGGAAGAAGGCGCGGACGCATGGCGGCGGGGCGACCTGGAGCGATACGGCGGGCTGGTGTTCGCTTCCGGAGAAAGCAGCGTTGAGAATTATGAATGCGGCTGTCCGGAGCTGATTACGCTCTATCGGATCATGACCCGGACGCCGGGGATCTACGGCGGGCGTTTCAGCGGCGCGGGCTTCAAGGGCTGCTGCATGGCCCTGATCGATCCGGAGGCGGAGACGGAAGTGCTGGAGCGGGTGAGCCGGGAGTATCTGTCCGCCTATCCGGCGCTGAGCGGGAAATATCTGGCGGCCGTATGCGAGACGTCGGACGGCGTGAATTTGACGGGAGGATGACGGATGGACTGCGTGATTCTGGCCGCGGGATATGCGACGCGGCTGTATCCCCTGACTGAAAACTTTCCCAAGCCGCTTCTGCCCGTGGGGGGGCGGCCGATTCTGGACTGGCTGACGGAGGATGTTTCGCCCTGCGTGGAGCGCTTTTTCGTCGTCAGCAACCACCGGTTTGCGGAGCAGTTTTCCGCCTGGGCCGGGGGACAGAAAGCCCGGGTGACTGTTGTCGACGACGGGACTATGACCAACGAAACCCGGCTGGGGGCCGTGCGGGATATCGAGGCTGCCCTTTCGGCAGGGGCCGGGGGAGACTGCCTGATCATGGCCGGAGACAATGTGCTGGATTTCAGCCTGCGGCCTTTTCTGACCTACGCCGGGGAAAAGGGCACTTCCTGCGTGATGCGGCACGAGGAAAACCGGCCGGCGGCGCTGCGGAAAACCGCCGTGATTACCGTCGACGGGGAGGACCTGATTACCTCCTATGAGGAAAAGCCCGCGGAACCGAAGGGGAACTGGGCTGTTCCGCCCTTTTATGTCTATCGGGCGGAGGATCTGGCGCTGATTCCCGAGGCCCTGGCGGAGGGATGCAGCCCGGACGCGCCGGGCAGCTTCGCGGCCTGGCTCAGCCGCCGGAAGCCCATGCATGCCTGGAAGATGCCCGGAGCCCGATATGACATCGGAGACCTGGCCAGCTATGAGGCGGTCCGGGACAGCTACAAGGGGCCGAAGGCCGCGGAATGAGAGACAGAACGTCAGCATGTGAACTCGGAAGTTCAAAGAGAGAAACGTCCTGAGCCGATGACGGAAGTACAAAGAACGAAAAATGCCCTGAATCGATAATGAAAGAAGGGAACGAAACGCCATGAAACAGCCTGTCGACCTGAACGGAAAAACCATCCTGGTTACGGGATCCCCGGGATTTATCGGGGCGAACCTGGTGCTGCGCCTGCTGAAGGAGATGACCTCCGGGCTGATTATTTCCCTGGACAACATGAATGACTATTACGATCCCGCACTGAAGGAATATCGGCTGTCGCTGATTGAGAAGGCCGCGGAATCCTCGGCCGCGGAGCATCGGTTTATCCGCGGCTCCATCGCGGACAAAGCGCTGGTGGATTCCGTTTTCTCCGAATTCCACCCGCAGGTCGTCGTCAATCTGGCGGCCCAGGCCGGTGTTCGATACAGCATTGACCATCCGGATGTATATATTGAAAGCAATCTCATCGGCTTTTTCAATATCCTGGAGGCCTGCCGCCATTTCCCCGTGGAACACCTGGTTTACGCCTCCTCCAGCTCCGTTTACGGAGGGAATAAGAAGGTGCCTTTCAGCGTGGACGACCCCGTGGATCACCCGGTGAGCCTTTACGCGGCGACGAAGAAAAGCAACGAACTGCTGGCGCACGCCTATGCCAAGCTGTATAACATTCCTTCCACGGGCCTGCGCTTCTTCACGGTTTACGGACCGGCGGGACGGCCGGACATGTTCTATTTCTCCGCAACCCGGAAGCTGAAACGCGGGGAGACGATTCAGATTTTCAACTACGGCGAATGCAAACGGGATTTCACCTATATCGACGACATCATCGAGGGCGTTTACCGCGTGATGCAGGGCGCGCCTGAAAAAGCCACGGGGGAGGACGGCCTGCCGATTCCGCCCTACGCCGTTTATAACATCGGGGGCGGAACCCCCGAAAACCTGCTGGATTTTGTGGCTGTGCTGCAGGAGGAGCTGGTTTCAGCGGGGGTGCTGCCGGCGGATTATGATTTTGAGGGTCATCGGGAGCTGGTTCCGATGCAGCCGGGGGATGTGCCTGTGACCTATGCGGATTCCGAGGCGCTGGCGCGGGATTACGGATTTACGCCCGCCGTCGGGATTCGGGAGGGGCTGCGGCGCTTTGCCCAATGGATGAAAGAGGCGCCGTTCCTCTCATGAAACTGATCGGAAAATATATTCGCCCGTATCGGCGGCTGATTCTGGCTGTGATGCTGATTAAGCTGCTGGGCACAGGAACCGATCTGCTTCTGCCCTATGTGCTGGAGCATCTTCTGGACCGGGTGATTCCCGCGGCGGACAGCGCCTGGCCGGTCGTGGCCTGGGGCGGCGTGATGCTGCTGCTGACGGCGGCCACACGGGTGCTGAACGTGGTGGCCAACCGGATGAGTGTTCGTGTGGCCAAAAACAGCACGTTTGCCGTGCGCCGGGATCTGTTTCACGCGGCGCTGAACCTTTCCGGAAGCCAGACGGACAGCGTGGGCCTGCCGTCCCTGATCTCCCGGATGACCAGCGACACCTATAACGTTCAGGGTTTTATCCGCATGATTCAGACCATGGGGATCCGGGCGCCGATCATGCTGCTGGGGGGAATCGCCATCACGCTGACCATGGACACGGGGCTGGCCATGATCCTCTGCATTATGGCGCCCATTATGATTCTGCTGGTGTGCTTCGTGTCGTGGAAGGGGATTCCGCTGTATAACGAGGTGCAGCGGCGGATGGATCACCTGGTGCGCCGGATGCGGGAGAGCATCACGGGGATCCGGGTCGTGAAAGCGCTGGGCAAGGAACCTTTTGAACAGCGGCGATACGGAGAAGCAAACGACCGCATGATGCACCAGGAAGTGAAAGCTACGGTGATCATGAGCCTGCCCGGCCCGATCGTCACGCTGTTTTTAAACGTGGGCCTGACCCTGGTTGTGCTGGTCGGAGCCGGACGGGTGAACGACGGCCAGACCGAACCCGGGGTGATTCTTGCCTTTCTGACCTATTTCAATATGATCCTGATGGGCGTCATGGGACTGAACCGGATTTTCATGATGATGTCCAAGGCTAACGCTTCCGCAAACCGGATTGCGGAAATTGTGGACATGCCGGAAACGCTGACGGCGCTGCCTCCGTCGGAACTGGCGGAAGCGCCGGCAAGGGAGGAGCGGAATGCCGCTTCCGCTTTGGGAGGAACCGACGCGGAGGCGGCGGTGATCTTTGACCATGTGACCTTCAATTATGACGCGGAGGGGGCCGCGGGAACCGACGGCCGGCCCGGTCAGTTCCTCGGGGAGGAACGGGGCAAATGCCTGAAGGATATTTCCTTCCGCGTGAAGAAGGGCGGGAGCCTGGGCATCATCGGCGCAACAGGATCCGGGAAATCTTCCGTGATCAACCTGCTCATGCGTTTTTATGATCCCCAGGAAGGGCATGTTTTCGTGGATGGGAAGGATGTCCGGGGATATGAAAAGGATGAACTGCACCGGAAATTCGGGGTTGTTTTTCAGAACGACGTGATCTTTGCCGACACGATTCGGGAAAATATCGTTTTCGGCCGGGAAGTTTCCGAAGAGGCGCTGCGGGCGGCTGCCCGGGACGCCCAGGCCGCGGCTTTTATCGAGGCCTACGGCGACGGATATGACCACGCGGCGGCCATCAGGGGAGCCAACTTCTCCGGCGGGCAGAAGCAGCGGCTGCTGATTGCCCGGGCCCTGGCGGCCAAACCGGAGATCCTGATTCTGGACGATGCTTCCTCAGCCCTGGATTACCGGACGGACGCGGAG
>CADBLV010000041.1 GCA_902795555.1 uncultured Eubacteriales bacterium
CCCTTGCACACCCATCCGATCGCCTGCATGTCCGCCGCGCAGCAGGTCATGGCTTCCCGACCGAAATAATAGAATCCCGGAGGAAACTCCTTTTTCCGATAGGCCTGCCCGACCATCCGCAGGCGTTTTCCGTCGTATCGCTCCGGATGCTCCGTGCTGTCCATATACAAAATACCGAACTGCTCGTCTTTCACCTCGATGATCGGAGCGGTCATATCATAGGGCAGATCCT
Source organism: uncultured Eubacteriales bacterium (assembly GCA_902795555.1). The sequence goes on from CADBLV010000041.1 coordinate 233, forward strand.
CGTCCGTAACGCCGTCCTCCACGCTCCCGTCCAGATTTTCAAACAAAATGGAACAGCCGGGGTTCAGCGCGCGGAGCTGCCTGCGCCAGGAGCTCTTATCGAATTGCTCCCCGCATCGGTTAACATAAATCATGTCCGCCGTCTTCATCGGATCTGTCAGCAGCTTCCGCATGTTGGTCATGTAGCTGGCCAGAGTCGTGGCGTCGGCCGTGGTGACCACCTGCGCCCAGCCCCACAGCCGCGGCAGCCGCAGCTCATCAAGCCGCTCCAGCCCCCACATGTTGTTATATTCCATAATGACGCAGCTGGGCTTGTATTCTGTCTCCAGCCGCGCCAGCTTCGCCGTGGTCAGCTCCTCCGGATCCTCCAGGCTCACCAGCACGCCCTTGTTTTTTTTCAGGCGTTCCTGATCATATTCCACTTCGCCTTCTTCGCATTGAATGATCAGGCAGGTTCCGCCGTTTGTAAACCGCTCATTCTCCAGAACGGTCAGCCCCAGAGTCGTCTTTCCGCTCTCCAGGAAGCCTGTAATCATATAAATCGGAACAAATTCTCTTCTCATGGCACTTTGCCTCGCCTTGTCTCCTCTGTGAACGTCATTTCATCTCTGCCATTTCGTGCCGGATGACTATTTTGCTGTCACTCCGCTTCGCGCTCGTGGGCAAAATATGTCTCACACGGTCTCACAAATGAAACAGTTCCGCAATCGCCTTCTCGTTCAGGTTCGCCCCGATCACGCAGAGGCGGCCGGTATAGTCCGCGCTGCCCTCCCGGATGTCAATCTCCCCGGGCACATAGTCAAACTGGAACCAGTCCCCCGCCGCGTTCTGCAAAATTCCCTTCGCCCGCAGAACCCGGCCGTATTCTTCCTCGTCCTCCAGCTTGCTGAGCATCCCGCGAATCTCGTCCTGCTCATACCGCTGCGCTGTTTCCATGCCGATGTTGCCGAATACTTCGTCAGCATCGTGTTCGCCCGGATGATGGTGATGGTGATGATGATCATGGCCGTGATCATGATGGTGGTCATGGTGGTGATCACCGTGGTCATGATCATGATGATGTTCATGATCATGGTCATCATGGTCGTGGTCATCGTGATCATGATGATAGTCATGGTCATGGTCGTGTTCATCGTGTTCATGATGATGCTCATGGTCATGGTCGTCATGGTCATCGTGATCATGATGATGCTCATGGTCATGCTCGTCCTCATCCTCGTCCTCGTCCTCCATGGGCGGGAAATAGATGGGTTTTCCCTTCTCAATCACTTCCAGAAGGTAATCCGGCTCGATCTGATCCCACGGCGTCGTGATGATCCGTGCGCCCGGATGGGCCTCCGCAATCAGCTGGCGGCTCTTTTCCACCCGTTCCGCGGGCAGCAGCTGGGTCCGACTGAAAATGACCGTGCTGGCGCTCCGGACCTGATCCAGGAAAAACTCCCCGAAGTTCTTCATATACATCCGGCATTTTCCGGCGTCCACGACCGTGGCACTGCCGCTGATCACAATGTCCGGATGACGTTCTTTGGCCTTCTCGACCGCGGAAAGAATCTCGCTCAGCTTCCCCACGCCCGTCGGCTCCACCAGGATCCGGTCCGGCTGATAGGTTTCAATCAGCTGATCAATCGCTCCCTGAAAATCTCCCGCCAGCGTGCAGCAGATGCATCCGGCGTTCAGTTCCGTCACGGTGATCCCGACGTCCTTCATAAATCCGCCGTCAATCCCGATTTCGCCGTATTCATTTTCCAGCAGCACAACCTTTTCATTCCGCAGGCTCCCGGTCAGCAGCTTTTTGATCAGGGTCGTTTTTCCGGCCCCCAAAAATCCGGAGATCACATTGATTTTAACCATGTTTTTCTTCCTTCTCTCTTCCGTTCAATTCGTCCCCGTTCAATAACCCGAACAGTAAACCGAGGATCGCTGCCCCTACCGGAAGGGCAACGATCCTATATAACCCCAGATCTTTCATTCTGTCAATGCTTTCCGATCATTTTTCACCCAATCGTCAGATTCCGTTTGCAGACCGATGAGCAGGAAGCGGATCAGACAAGGTGCGTAAGCACTTCCACCATCTTCTCCATGGCTTCGACCGTAATCAGTTCTTTCCGGCCGTGATAATTGTATCCGCCTGTGGACAGATTGGGACACGGCAGGCCCTGATACGAAAGGGTCGCCCCATCCGTACCGCCCCGGATCGGCTTCACGATCGGCTCCACGCCGCAGGCCCTGAATGCGGCCCTGGCCCGGTCCAGAATCTCCGGATGCTTTTCCACAATTTCCTTCATATTCCGATAGGAATCCTTCAGGCTCACAGCAACCGTTCCGCTGCCGTATTTTTGATTGAGGTACGCGCAGGCCGACTCCATCATCTGTTTCCGCTCCGCCAGTTTCGCCGCGTCATGATCCCGCAGGATGTATCGCAATTCAGCCGTTTCCGCATCACCGGTCATGGAGGTCAGGTGATAAAACCCCTCATAGCCTTCGGTATGCTCCGGCCGTTCCCAGGGCGGAAGCAGCGCGTCAAATTCCATCGCGATCCGCGCCGCGTTCTTCATCTGGTTTTTGGCGTTTCCCGGATGAATGCTGACGCCCTGAATCGTGACCCGGGCGGAAGCCGCGTTGAAACATTCATATTCCAGTTCCCCCAGGGCTCCGCCGTCCACCGTATAGGCGAAATCGGCGCCGAACCCCGGCACATCAAACAGATCGGCGCCTCTCCCGATCTCTTCATCCGGCGTAAAGGCCACGCAGATTTTCCCGTGCGCCGGCGCGTCCGGCGCCGTCAGGCACTCACAGGCCGCCATGATCTCCGCGACGCCCGCCTTGTCGTCCGCCCCCAGCACCGAGTCTCCGGAGGTCACAATCAGTTCCTGCCCCTTCAGAGAAGGCAGAAAGTCAAACCCATCGATAACCGTTCCGTTTGCAAGCGTCACGGGCCCGCCGTCATAATTTGGAATCACCTGTGGCCTGGTCGGTCCTTTGACCGCGCCCGACGTGTCCATATGCGCGATCAGCCCGATGACCGGTCCTTCCGCGCTGCCTTTGGCCGGAATGGATCCATAGACATAGCCATGTTCATCCATGCGGGCATCGCTCAGACCCATCTCCTGCATTTCCTTCACCAGCATCGCTGCCAGCACCTTCTGCCCCGGCGTGGAAGGGCATTCCGGCTCCTCTTCATTCGATGTGGTTTCCACCTGAACGTATCGCAAAAAACGTTCTTTCACACTGCTCATGATCCTGCTGACCTCCTTCATGTTCTCCGGAAACGGACGCCGCGTTCATCGGGATTCATCCTCCCGTGAGCGGTTTCCCCCGGCCCTTTCCGGCCTGCCCGTTTGCTATATGATTTTAACAGAGAAGTCTCCGCCGGGCAAGCCGGTTTTCAGAGCCATCCATAGTTTTCTGAGTCGTCAGCGGCTTTCACATGCGTTCAAAAACCATGCCATCCGGAACAGAGCACAGGAAAAAGGTGAAATCCCGAATCAGGATTTCACCAGATCTTCATAGGTGACGCCGTATTTTTCGGCAATGCCGCGGGCAAAGGATTTCCCTTCCGGCGGCGCGATTTTGACGCGGAAAGTGGAGCGGCCGTTCACGGTTTCCGCCACAAGGGAAACCGCTTTCCCCTCTTCCGATTCTCCGTTGATGGCACTGTCCAGATCCTGGGCCAGTTTATGCATATGCGTGTTATAAATCGTGCGGGTTCCTTTTTTCAGAATGGCCCGAACGGCATCCACGGCAATGAAGTACCCTTCCTCGAAGGAAGTGGTGGAGAAGGTTTCGTTCAGCAGGAGAAGGCTGTGGGCCGTGGCCGCGTCGTACAGCTCCCGGAAGCGCTGACATTCCTCCCCCAACCTTCCCAGATCCAGGGTGCGGTCCTCATCGGCCGGGAAATGCGTCAGCACCAGGTCCACCGGATCAAAGGAGAAGCCTTTAGCCGGAACAAACACGCCGCTTTGGGCCAGCAGAAACAGCTGACCGATCGCCTGGGTGACGGTGGTTTTTCCGCCGCGATTCGCTCCCGTGAGCAGGTAGACCCGCTTTTCCGTGTCGAAGGACAGATCGTTGGGAACGGCCTGAGCCGGCGGGACAGAGCCGATCAGCTTCAGGTTATAAAAACCTGTCGCTTCCATGCCCGGAGCGGACGCACCGGACATGCGGACAGCAGGTTTGCTGAACACCCAGCCCTCCGCGCGAAGTTTTTCCAGATAATCCGCCCAGCGGACATAGAAGAGCAGTTCCGGAATCAGATCGGCGATATCCCGGACGCTGATGTTCAGGTATTTCCCCAGGGTTTCCTTCAATCGGCGAACCAGGCGGGAAACCAGCTGGGAGGCCGCGGTATCCATCTGCCGCGGAACTTCGGAAGTCGCGTCGTCGCGGGGAATGGACGCAATCGTCATGCCTGCCAGGGGATATCGCATGATGGCTGCGGTTTTCCCCATGTGCTCCATCAGTCCGCCCAGCGAGGAGAGCGGGGCGGCCGGTTGATAGGACAGGCTGCCGTTCCATTCCGCTTCCGGCTCCACATCGTCCCGCAGGGAGATCGCAGAGGCAAAATGTCTGAGAATGCCGGAACGTGTGAACGGTTTGGCGTTGACCGACACCAGGCCCATGCTGACCGCTTCAAAGCGGTCGTTGACATTCACGCCGATCGTGAGGCTTCGAACCCCCGACGCTGATACCCGCAGCTCCTCCACATCCTTGCGGAGGGCGGCAAACGCATTGCTTTCATAGATGGTGTCGATGGTGGTTTTCAGACGGGTGAGGCCTTCGGAAACCAGCTTCCGATCGGCAAGCGTGGCGCGGATCTCCTCCACGGTAAGAATATAATCATGATATTCTTCGAGCCGATGCAGCAGATCCCAGATGCTGGCCTCGTCGCCGGAATGGCGGTTGACCACCCCGTAATCATAAAAGGATTTCACCTTTTCCAGCAGTTCCGTCAGCCGCACACGGATATCCGGATGGTCGAGAAGATCCTCGAACACGTCCGCCCGGAAAGCGCTGACCGTCGGATCGTCCGTGAGACTGGTCATCACCCGCTGGATCAGCGGGATTTCCTGCGGCTGTTTCGCCACCTTGTCGACCAGGGCGTCCAGACCCAGGTTGTGCCAGGTTTCCTCGGAGATTTGCGTGTAGGTCACTCTGTCCTGATTGGGAAAGAGAATGCTGAGCTGATTCTTTTTCATCTTCATCTCCAGGCCGGCGCCCGCCGGCACAACGGGTCCATGAAAGCTCACTTCGAAGTTGAACGATCTCACTTACATCCAGGCCGGCGCCGCGCCGGCACAACTGCCCCTGAAAGCCCGCCTCGGAACGGTGCTTTCACCTTACAACACCTTGTTCAGGAAATCCCGCGTGCGCGGATTCTGAGGATTCCGGAAAATTTCCTCCGGAGCGCCTTCCTCCAGAATGCTTCCGTCCGCCATAAACAGCACCCGGTTGGCAACCTCGCGGGCAAAGCCCATTTCGTGGGTAACCACGACCATGGTCATGCCGTCGCGGGCCAGCTCCTTCATCACATCCAGCACCTCTCCCACCATTTCCGGATCCAGGGCAGAGGTCGGTTCGTCAAAGAGCATGATATCCGGTTTCATGCACAGGGAGCGGGCGATGGCCACCCGCTGCTTCTGGCCTCCGGAAAGCTGCCAGGGATAAGCATCCGCTTTTTCCCGCAGGCCCACCCTGTCCAGCATGGTCAGGGCCCGCTCCTTTGCCTCTTCTTTAGTACATTTTTTCAGATCTACCGGAGCGAGCATCAGGTTTCGCAGGACATTCATATTGTTGAAGAGATTGAAATGCTGAAACACCATGCCCACCCGCTCGCGAAGACGGTTGATATCCGTTTTTTCGTCGGTCAGGGACTGATCATCGATCATGATCGTTCCGGAAGTAATCTGCTCCAGCTGGTTCAGGCATCGCAAAAATGTGGACTTTCCGCTGCCTGACGGGCCGATAATCACCACCACTTCCCCTTCCCGAACTTCCGCGGACACATCGCGAAGCACCTGCAGATGACCAAAGTTTTTGCTCAGGTTTTCGACGCGGATTTTCACCTTATCGGGGTTCATACTTCAGCCTCCTCTCCAGCACCTTGGCAGCCCATTGCAGCAGGAGAATCACGATCAGATACATAATGGCGACGATCCCCCAGGTCTGAAAGGACATAAACGTGGCGGCGACCACGTTTTTCGCCGTATTCACCAGCTCCGGGAAACCGATCACCGACAGAATCGAGGTGTCCTTCAGGGTGATAATGAACTGATTAATGATGCTGGGAATCATGGTGCGAATCGCCTGAGGAAGCACCACCCGCTGCATCGCCCGCCAATAGGGCAGGCCCAGAGACCGGGCAGCTTCCATCTGGCCGACATCCACCGACTGGATACCGGCCCGGATAATTTCCGCCATATAGGCGCCGCAGTTCAGCGCCAGACAGATTGAGCCGGCCTGAAGGGCTGTGAGCGTGACCCCGCCGACCTTCAGGATGGTATTGAACAGAAACGGGACGCCGAAAAAGATAAAATAGGCAAGCACGATCATCGGAACGCCCCGGATCAGATTCACAAACACCAGCGCGAATCCCCGGCAGAAACGATTTTTCAGCACGCTCATGATGCCGACGATCAGGCCGATGATGCAGGCGAAAAAGAGCCCATACAGGGCCAGCAGCAGGGTCTGGCCCATGGCTGTAAGCAGTAACGGACCGTATTTGGCAAAAATGTCCGCCAAAATTTCTTCATCTCCTTCCGGAGGATTCTTTCTCTGCGAAGGGAAGATCCACGTCTGCCGTTCATCGCTCCGGCTTCCGCGGATCACGAACAGAAGATACTTCCGCAAACGAAACGAGGGAGGCCTTGTATTGAAGCACCTCCCCCGTATGGATCGGAAATTGTCCGAATTCTTACTTCAGATACTTCGCCAGGATTTCATCATACTTCCCGTTGGCCCGGATGTTGGCCAGGCCGGCATTGAACTTGTCGACGATCTCCTGCTTGTCGGGGTTGAAAATCGCCATGCCGTAGTCCGCGCCTTCGCTTTCCGTGCCTTCCACCAGCTGCAGCGGAACACCGTTGGACTTGATGTAGTCCGCCATAATGGGCGTGTCATCAAAGCAGGCCGCGCACTGGCCGCTGATCACCGCCTGATAGATATCCGGGGAGCTTTCGAAAGTGACGACCTCAAAGTCATAGGTATCTTTCAGGCTGTCGGCGTAATCCTTGCTCTTGGTTCCGGTCTTCACGGCCACGCTCTTTCCCTTCAGGGCTTCGAAGCCGGTTACATCGGAATTCAGAGCGACGGCCATAGACTGGGTTGCATTATAGTATCCGTCGGAGAAAATCCAGCCCTTTTCCTTCCGTTCTTCCGTGATGGAAGCACCGGCAATCAGCGCGTCTTTCTGGCCCGCCTGACAAGCGGCAATGGAAGCATCCCAGCCCAGGGGCTCGATGGTATACGTGAACCCCTGATCCTCCGCGATGGCGGCCAGCAGCTCGACGTCGATGCCCACGAGGGTCCCCGTTTCATCGGTATATTCAAAGGGACGGAAGGCAGTGTCAGTACCGAAAGCATAATCCTCCGCCAGAGCGGACACGCCCATCATCATCAGGGCCACCAGCAGCAGCGCAATCAGTTTCTTCATAAGTATCATTCCTCCTCC
>CADBLV010000042.1 GCA_902795555.1 uncultured Eubacteriales bacterium
CATCACCGAAACCCGATTCCGCAGGGCGATTATGTGCTCCGAAGGCAGGCAGCCTACCTCTTTGAAAAAAGCGCGGCGGAAAGTACGCATATTTGAATATCCGCACAGACCGCTGATTTCGGTCAGGGTGAGGGCGGGATTCCGCATCAGCAGCCGGGCCCTGGTGATCCGGCTGGCGTTGATATAGGACCGAAAGGGAATATGCAGTTTCTCCGCGAAGAAATGGGAGAGATGAGAAGGGCTGATGCCCATGGCGTGAGCGGTGCTTTCCAGGGTGATATCCTCACAGGCGTGCTCGGACACATAATGCATAATCCGATGCCCCAGCCCCCGTTCGCTGTAATCATACACCGGCTGATAGGACAGCCGATTCAGGGTGTCCGCCAGGAGCACATGCAGAAAGGCGATGCACAGCGGAAGATCCCTTTCCATGTTCATTTCCTCCAGGCGGCTCACGGCCAGACGGGTGTCCGGACCGGGAAGATCGGCGCGGATGACCGGCTGCTCCGGAGACAGGCTGCGGAAAGTACCGTTATATTCCGGAATCACGTCCGGGGGAAAGATGGCAACGATGCCGCGGGCCTCCGGGCTGATTTCCTCATAGCTGTGCGGGGTCAGGGGAAAGATGACCGCCAGATCTCCCGGAGAGAGCCGGCAGGGGACCTCGTCAATGACCAGACGAACCTCGCCTGCCGTGACGGCCAGAATCTCTGCCTCCTCATGCATATGCAGGGAAACGGGATAGTGGGTCATATCCCCGATGAAGAGGGTTTCAGGCCGGTTTTCATAGACGGTTGTCATGGCATGCTCCTTCGTTTGCAACGATATCTGTCCTTCCGTTTCGCCCATTCTCTGCCTTGATTTTGTCCCTCAGATCCTGCGCAAAATGGAAGATCTGACTGATTATACCCCATTTTGTGCCAAAATGGAATCGTTTTCAGAAACAAGAAGGATATTTTTGTCCCCTGTTTGACAGAAAAAAGCATTGTCTGAAGTCCGTCTTCCTGCTATAAATAAAAGCGAAACGTTTTGTGTTTACATTTCAGGAACCCCTGCTCCGCGGATTTTTTCGGATGAAAACTGAGAGGGGAGTTCAGGTTTTCCGAATGACGCGACAAAGGATGTGAGCTGATGAGCAAGAAGCGCCGGGCTTATGTGGAGTTTCTGTACATTCTGCCCTTCCTGATCATTGTGCTGCTGTTTTCCTATTTCCCGCTGTACGGATGGATTTACGCATTCCACGATTACAAGCCGCCGTTCCCGATCGGCGCGGACACCTTTGTGGGATTCAAGTGGTTCGAAACGATCGTGAATAACCCGACACGGCTGAAGGCTGTGCTGCGGGTGCTGCGGAACACGTTCGCCATGAGCGGTATCTCCCTGGCCTTCAGCTGGTTCCCGATGGTTTTTGCCGTATTTCTCAATGAAATCAAGTGCAAACCCTTCCGGAAATTCACGCAGACGGTGACGACCCTGCCGAACTTTATCAGCTGGGTGCTGGTGTACGCCTTCGCCTTCACGTTGTTTGGCACCAACGGCGCGGTCAACTCCGTGATGAAAGAGCTGGGTCTCATCGAGCAATCCATCCCCTTCCTGCAAAGCGCCGACCATATCTGGTTCAAGATGTGGCTGTGGCTCACGTGGAAGAACGCCGGATGGGCGGCGATCATGTATCTGGCAGCCATTTCCGGCATAGACGATCAGATGATCGAGGCCGCCAAAGTGGACGGCGCCACGCGGATGCAGATTATCTGGCGGATTACGATTCCCTGCCTGCTGCCGACCTATTTCGTGATCGTCATGCTGAATCTGGCCAACTTCCTGTCCAACGGCATGGAACAGTATTACGTGTTCCAGAACGCCTTCAACAAGGACTATATCGAAGTGCTGGATCTGTATGTGTATAACCTCTCCACCAGCGGAACCGGAATGTATCCGCTGTCCACGGCCATCAGTATCCTCAAGAGCGTCGTCAGCGTGGTGCTGCTGTTCCTGACGAACACCGTATCCAAGCTGATCCGCGGGGAAGGATTTATCTGATGCCGGGTTTCAGAAGAAGCGGAATCATCCGGAAGGAGGAAAGCGGATGGAAAAGACAGCCATGAGCAGGGTCGATCTGCATGCCCGAAAGAAGATTAAAACCAGCGTCAGTGACCGGATCATCGACGTGGTGACGTATATCATCTATACGCTCTTCGCTTTCGTGTGCGTTTATCCATTTTACTACATCATCATCAACTCCATCAGCGCCAACAACCTCAGCGAGCGCGGAAAGGTCATTTTCTGGCCCCTGGAAGTGCACTTTAAGAACTACGAGAACGTGATGAACATTCCGGGGCTGTGGGACGCGGCACGGACATCGATTCTGCGTACGGTGATCGGTACCGCGCTGACCGTGCTGATCGCGGCTTTCCTGGGCTATATGTTCACCCGCCAGACCATGTGGCACCGGAAGCTGTGGTATCGGCTGGTGACGGTGACCATGTATATCAACGCCGGTCTGATTCCCTGGTTCCTGACGATGAAGCTGCTGGGGATGACGAACAACTTCTGGGGATATATTTTCCCGATGATCATCCAGCCGTTCTACATCGTGCTGTGTAAGACCTACTGCGAATCGGTGCCCCAGGCCCTGCAGGACGCCGCGGAAATCGACGGGGCCGGGACGCTGCGCATCTTCTTCTTCATCATGCTGCCTGTGATCAAGCCGATTCTGGCGACCATCGCGGTGTTCGCTGCGGTGAACCAGTGGAACGCCTTCCAGGACACCCTGCTGCTGATGACCAAGAAGGAGCTGTATACCCTGCAATACGTTCTGTTCCAGTATATCAACCAGGCCAGCAGCCTGAAGGCGCTGGTGAGCAACAACACCTCCAGCTCCGCCCTGATGGCGAGCCTGGCCACAGCGGCCACAGCCACATCCATTCGGATGACGGTGACGGTGGTGGTGGTGTTCCCGATCATGTGTGTTTATCCCTTCTTCCAGAAGTTCTTCACGAAGGGCATCATGATCGGAGCTGTTAAGGGATGAAGGCGCGGAAGCCTTACATCATATTTTAAAGGAGGGTATCGTATGAAAAAGTTCCTGTCCCTGTTCCTGACGGTGGCACTGCTTCTGGGTATGTGCTCGTTCACCGTCGCCGCGACGGCCGAAGAACCCATGGAAATCGTGTTCTTTGACGACGCCGCGAACTACAACGGCGAGCAGACCGGCTGGTTTGCGAAGGTTGTGCTGGATCGGTTCAACATCAAGCTGAACATCATCGCGACACAGGTGGTCGGCGATGAAGTGTTCGCCACCCGCAGCGCCGAAGGCAATCTGGGCGACATCATCATCATGGACAAGACCAAGTTTGTCAATGTGGTGGAAGCCGGCCTGGTGAAGGACTTCAGCGACAAGATCGGCGAACTGACCAACTTGCAGCCCTTCATGGGTCAGATTGACGCGTTCAACCAGAACTTCCTGAAGAAGGAAGCCGGCGTCTACTACGGCATTCCGGATCAGATGACCGACACTTCCCCCGTGGGACTCACCGGTGAAATGATCTACTCTTCTCCGCAGGTTCGCTGGGATCTGTACAAAGAAGTCGGCATGCCCGAAGTGAAGGACATCGACGGTCTGCTGGACCTGCTGGTGAAGATCCACGAGATCCATCCCACCAACCCGGACGGCGACCCCGCTTATCCCTTCTCCCTGTGGCCTGACTGGGACAACGGCGACAACATGTCCGGCCCTGCCAACGTGGTTCAGCTGACCACCTGGTTCGGCGACAAGATGAAGGGTTCTGCCCTGCTCAAGCCCGACAACACCTTCGTCAAGCTGTATGACAAGGACAGCGGCTACTACAAGATCACGAAGTTCATCAACAAGGCCTATCAGCTGGGTCTGGTCGATCCGGAATCCTTCGAACAGGACTGGAACTCCCTGCCCACCAAGATCTCCAGCGGCCGCGTTGACCTGCTGTGGTACAACTGGCAGCAGGGCTTCTGGAACAGCCAGGAGCGGCTGGACAACGGCACTGCCTTCCAGACCATCCCGGTGACCGATTTCTACTTCTATGCTGACGCGGATACCTACTACGGCGGCGACCGTGCCTGGGGTATCGGCTCCGGTGTCGAAGGCGAGAAGTATGACAAGATCATTGAATTCCTGAACTGGTATGCCAGCCCCGAAGGACTGACCTTTGAGCACTGCGGTATTGAAGGCCTGAACTACACCGTCGGCGAAGACGGAAAATTCATCCCCTTCCATGATGACGCTCTGATGAACAACCTGCCTGTGCCGGAAGAGTACGGCGGCGGCGGATATCAGGACGGCAACAACGCCATCAACCAGTGGCTGCTGGCCTCCATCTGCACCAACCCGAACACCGGCGAAACCTATGACATGAAGTACTGGGCTTCCTATATCGCCAAGAACATGACCCAGATGAAGAAGGAATGGCAGGAACGGTTCGGCGCGAATGATCCGGTTGACTGGATGAAGAAGAACAACAAGGTTACCATCAGCCCGAACTGCATCGCCGAAATGAAGGACGACGATCTGGACATCGGCGTGCTGCGGAACACCATTGATCCTCGTCTGGCCCAGCTGACCTGGCAGCTCTTTGCCTGCAAGAGCGACGAAGAGTTCGAAGCCAAGTGGGACGAGATGGTTGAGGAACTCGAAGGCCTCGGCTATGACCAGCTGTACAACTACGACGTCGAGAAGTGGCAGGTTCAGATTGACGCGAAGATCGCGGCGGTCGCCGGCAACTGATTTCGATTTCGACCCCTTACGGGGGCGCTCCTTCGGGGGCGCCCCTTTTTTACAGGACGACTTTGAGCGGATGACGGGCGAACTTCACGCGAAACGACGGCTTTCCGCCCGGATTAAGGAAGGTGCATTCATTTGCTGCTGAACGATTTTTCAGCGATCCTGCCCGACGGCAGAACCTACGCATTTTGGGAAAAACCCCGGCAATGGAGCCGGGAACTGTTTGTCAGCGCCTCCGATCCTGCCGCTTCGGACGAGAACGACGGCAGTGAACACGCGCCTTTTCGGACCATCAACCGGGCGGCCCGGGAAGCAACGCCGGGAACCCGGATCCGGATTCACGCGGGACTGTATCGGGAATGTGTGAAGCCGGAACAGGGCGGCACGGATCCGGAGCATATGATCTCCTATGAAGCCTTCGGGGACGGGGACGTGGTGATTCGTGCCTCGGAGCAGGTGGCGTCCTTTCAGCCCAGCGAGGGCTGGATGCTGGCCCGGGGCTGGAACATGGCACAGCCGGAGCATGTCCGCGTCTGGGTTTACGAGGTTGATCCGGATGTTTTCCGCGGATACAATCCCTTCTGTGCCGTCAATATTCTGCATGACCGGCTGTTTATCGAATATGACAAAACGGACATGACAACCTATCTGAACCGGCGGGGCTGCGTTTTCTGCGACGGGAAGCCGCTGGTTCAGGTGCCTCTTTACGGGCATATGGCCGATCAGGACGGAACCTACTGGGTGGAAGCCAACGGCATGAAGGTGCATTTCCGCCTGCCCGGCGACGCGGATCCCGCGGATCACCGGATCGAGATGACCGTGCGGGAGCAGTGCTTCGCCCCGGACAGGGAATTTCTGAACTACATCCGGGTGAAGGGCCTGATCTGCGAACACGCCGCCACCGGCGCGCCGGTGCCTCAGCGGGGCGCGATCTCAGCCCATCGGGGACACCACTGGATTATCGAAGACTGCGCGGTTCACTGGTCCAACGGCGTTGCCATCGATGTCGGGAATGAATGCTGGCATCATACCCATACCCCCGGGGAAGTGATCGGCTATTCGGTGATCCGCCGCTGCGTGATCCGTGACGCGGGAGTCTGCGGCATCGCGGGCCTGTTTGCCGAGGGCATGCTGATTGAGGATAACCTGATCGACGGAACCGGATGGCAGAAGATGGAGCTCAGCTGGGAGGCTGGGGCGATCAAGCTGCACAACAGCGTGAACGGCCTTATCCGCCGCAACTTCTTCCGGAATACCTTTCGGGCGGATCATCTGTGGCTCGATTGCGGCAACGAGAACAACCGGATTACCGGAAACGTATTTCTGAACGGCATCGAGCAGCGTGAAGCGATCTTTATCGAGTGTACCCGGGACGGCGTGAATCTGATTGACAACAACATCATCTGGAACGTGGAAGGGCGGTTTGATCCGGCGAAGATCCCCCAGGAGCCGGGTTCCTCCGGATGGTATAAGCTGCGGGAAAATGAAGCGGTGAACGGATACGGTATTTACGGCGAGGGAACCGACAGGCTGTATATCGCCCATAACCTGATCGGTCGTTGCCGCCACAGCGGCTATTATGCAAAGCCTGTGGGTTTCCGCATGCACGGAACGGAGCGCGGCGGGACATCCCGGGACGCACGGATTGTGAATAATATTTTCTATGACTGCGGTGAAGCAGCCATTGTGTTCCCGACACGGGACAACGTGGCGGAGGGCAATCTGTATGTTCGCCTTTCCGGAGGCTATCTCCGCGTCATGTATCCTGAACCGGAGGTGTGCCTGAATCTGCCGGCCTGGCAGGAATTCCTGGGCTTTGACCGGGAGGGACAGAACGCGTGGTTTGAGATCCGGGTGGACGAGGAAAGCGGAACGGTACTTTTCCGGAAGGCCGCGGAAGGCCCCGCGGGGCTTCCCAGACAGCTGGAGCGCCTTAAGATGATCGAAGATCCGGGCGGGGTGAAGACGGTTCCCTCCGCGCCGGGCTGTCCGGCGGACCGGCTGGAAACAAAGCGGGAAATCAGCGCGATGCCGGGCCCCTACGCCACCTGGGAAAAGAAGACGGACGGGGAATATGAAGCCCGTATCTGGAATCGCACAGAGCGTGAGGAGGGTCAGAAATGCTGAGACAGGTTAAAACGGAAAACGGCTGGGTTCGCGGGATAGAGGCGGCGGATCCGCGGATTACGGCCTTCAAAGGAATTCCATTCGCCGCACCGCCGGTCGGGAAAAACCGGTGGCGGGCTCCGCAACCCTGTGAAAGCTGGGCCGGCGTGCGGGATGCCTCCCGCTTTGCCCCGATCTCCATGCAGTGGATTCCGGGCCTGGGGAATGATATTTACTGCCGTGAATGGCATGTGGATCCGGAAATCCCCATGGGAGAGGACTGCCTCTATCTGAATGTCTGGACTCCTGCGAAAAAGGCCGATGAAAAACTGCCGGTGCTGGTCTGGTTCTTCGGCGGCGGCCTGCAGTGCGGCTATACGGCGGAAATGGAATTCGACGGGGAGCGGATCGCCCGACGGGGAATCGTCGTTGTTACCGTGAATTACCGGGTGGGCGCCCTGGGCTTCCTGACCCATCCCGAAATCACCGCGGAACAACCCGAAGATCCCGCCAACTTCGGCAACCTTGATCAACAGGCGGGCCTCCGTTGGGTGAAACGGAACATTGCCGCCTTCGGCGGAGACGCCGCCCGGGTGACCATTGCCGGTCAGTCCGCCGGCGGCGGCAGCGTCATGTCCCAGGTGGCCTGCCCGGCGAATGAAGGCCTGTTTTCCGGCGCGGTGGTCATGTCCGCGATGATCTTTGATCCGTATCTCCGACGGGAGGTGGGGCGTCCGGAAATGCTGAAGGACACAGAAAAAAAAGGAGAGGACTTCTTTGCCTTCCTCGGCGTGAAATCGCTGAAGGAAGCACGGGCCCTGGACGCGACGACCCTCCAGCGCTCCTATGAGAAATATATGGAGAAGCACATTCCTTTCTTCACTGTTCAGGATGACCGATTCTGCTTCGGGGATCCCATTGCGCTGTATCGGGAAGGGAAGTGCGTGCCGGTGGTCATGATGGCCGGCAATACGTCCTCCGAGTTCCTCAATGCCATCGACGCAAAGGACGAGGCAGCCTTAGAAGCGGAGGCCGGACGGATTTTCGGGGAGCGGGCAAAGGAGTTCCTGGCCATTCCGGAAAGCCGGTCTTACCGGGAAGGTCTGGGATATGCGGCGGTCAGCGGTATAGAGTGCACCGTCAAAGGACTGCTCTCCGATGTGGCAAAGACAGGCAGAAAGGGCTATTGCTATTGCTTCGATCCGGATATTCCGGGATGGGATCAGCCGGGCACCTTCCATTCCAGCGACCTGTGGTTCTGGTTTGAAACCCTGGCGAAGTGCTGGCGGCCCTTCGTCGGGAGACATTACGACCTGGCCCGCCAGATGTGCGACTATTTCTGCAATTTCATCAAAACCGGCGATCCGAACGGGAAGGATCTGAACGGCGAATTCCTGCCACGGTGGGAAGCCTGGTCGGAGGAAAGCCGGTCGTCCATGCGCTTCACCAAAGACGGCGCCGTGGCGGATGATAAACCGCTGTCTCCGCTGAAACAGTTCCTGACCGAACGGATCATGGATCGTGTCCGGGGAATCTGACCGGAGAAAAACCGGGAATGACTTCAGCAGACCCGAACCGGGCGGAGTGTATGAACGGATTTGGGGATGTGAAATGAACTCGGCGAAGCGTCCGAAAAAAACTTTTTGAGATCACCGTTTTTTCAATTTTCATTCAAGATTCAGGCATTAAGATGTCAGCGTCATCAGAAAAGGCGCCGATGACGAAGAATATCCTGAATGACTGAAATCAACGAATGGAGGGAAAGACGATGAAAAAAACGATTGCGTGTCTCATGATCCTGGCACTGCTGATCAGTGCGATCGCCATCCCGGCTTTTGCAGATCAGCCCCGGGCCATGCCCGGAAACGGACAGAACAACCAGAACGGCCAACAGCCCCCGGCCATGCCCGGTAACGGTCAGAACGGTCCAAACAATCAGAACGGCCAGCAGCCCCCGGCCATGCCCGGCAACAGCCAGAACGGCCAGAACGACCAGAACAGCCAGGAAGGCCAGAACAATCAGAACGGCCAGCAGCCCCCGGCCATGCCCGGCAACAGCCAGAACGACCAGAACAGCCAGAACGGCCAGCAGCCCCCGGCTATGCCCGGAAACGGCCAGAACGCACCCGGCGGCGAGCCTGAAAAGCGACTGGATTTTGAACAGCTGGCAAAGGATAACGTGATTTCTCAGGAAATCTCCGACGCGATTATGGCTTACATGAAAGACCGCGCGCCGCAGGCTTTCGGAGATGGAACCGCTCCGGCTCAGGGCAGCGAACCTCCGGCCCAGGGCAGCGAACCTCCGGCCAAACCGGAAGGCATACAGGGTGCCGGCAGCATGGAGGAAGATCTGCTGAAGGAACTGCTGGAAAGCCAGACCATCACTCAGGAAACGTATGAACTGCTGACGGGGTTGCTGGAGGCTTCTTCCGCAGCGACGGAATCTGCAACGGATAACGTCTGATTTTCCCATCGGACTCCCGGATTTTCCGGGAGCCCTTTCTTGCTGTTCCACAATGAATATGTTATGATGATCCGGACGGAGGGGGAGAAACATGCACGTATTACTGGTGGAGGATGACAGGAAACTATCCGCGGCGATCTGCAGACTGCTGGAAAAAGAGCGCATTCTCACCGATCCGGTTTATACGGGAACGGACGGCCTGGACTGGGCCATCGGCAGTGAATATGATGCCATCATTCTGGACGTGATGCTGCCGGGGATGGATGGGTTTTCGGTGCTGCGCGAGCTGCGCAGGAAGAAGGTGTCCACGCCCGTGCTGATGCTGACCGCGCGGGCGGAACTGGAAGACAGGCTGACCGGCCTGGACAGCGGCGCGGATTATTATCTTCCAAAGCCGTTTGAGTCCGCGGAACTGATCAGTTGCCTTCATGCGATTACCCGCCGGGGAGACCGTGCGCCGGTGATCGATCTGTGCTACGGAAACATCCTTCTGGATCAGAAGGACGGAAAGCTGAAAAACAGGGAAACCGGTGCTGAAGTGAAGCTGGGCGCCAAAGAATACCAGCTGATGGAACTGTTCCTTCGAAATCCGGGCCGGATTCTGACAAAGGAGACGATTCAGGAACGGGTGTGGGGGATGGAGAGCGACGCGGAATATAACAATCTGGAAGTTTATGCCTCTTTCCTGAGAAAGAAACTGAGCTTTCTGGAGGCCAATGTGAAAATCAAAGCAAGCCGCGGCGTGGGATATGCGCTGGAGGAAATGTCATGATTCAAAGGCTGCGCAGGCGTATGACCATGATGGTGGTCGGCGTGCTGATTCTGGTTTCCATGGGGATTGTACTGGCCATCCATCTGTCTAATGAACGGAGTATCGCGGCTCAGGCGGAGGCCACCCTGTCCGTCCTGGCTGAGAACAGTACTTCTCCACCCGCAAAACCTCCGGAAGAGGATGGACAACACCCGCCGGACAGCGATGAGACACCGCCGCCGAAGCCGGAAGGAGAGGAGCCGGGCTCTGAAACGACCGGATCATCTCCGCCGCCGAAACCGGAAGGGGAGAGCGCGAGCCCGCCTCAGCCTCCGGAAGGCAGTCGACCGGGAACGGCGGGCCAGCCTCCGGAGATTCGCAACGGCAGGGATGTGGCTGCTGTGGGCTTAAGCAATTCCTACATCATCACCCTGAACGAGGACGGTTCTGTCTCTTCCTGGACCTCTGACCGAACCGATCTGTATTCCGACGTCCAGGTTGCCGAGATGGCGGAGAGCGCCCTGGCGGAGGGGCGCGACAGCGGCCGGATCGGCACGCAGTTTTACCGGCTCGTTCAAAGCGACGGGAGGACGAAGCTGATCGTGCTGGACGCCAGGCTGGACTATCTGTCCGCTTCGAACATGCTGAACGCCTCCATGCTGATCTCAGCGGCAGCCTGCGTGCTGCTTTCCGTGCTGGCCTGGCTGCTGATTCACCGCATGGTGCAGCCGGTTGAGGAAGCCTTTGTCCGGCAGAAGCAGTTTGTGTCCGACGCAAGCCATGAACTGAAAACGCCCCTGGCTGTGATTTCCGCCAATGCGGAGGTGCTGGAGCAGGAAATCGGGGAGAATGAATACCTCAGCTATATCCGCTCCGAGGTGAAGCGCACCGACGCGCTGGTGCGGAATCTGCTCACCCTGGCCAGGCTGGATCGCACCGATAAAGCCCTGGAAATGAAACCTTTTGATCTGAGCCATGCGCTGCTGGATGTTACGCTTCCTTTTGAAAGCACGGTGTTTGAAGCCGGGAAAACTCTTGAAATCCGGATTCCGGACGGCGTTGAATATACCGGAAACGAGGATATGATCAAGCAGCTGGCGGTGATCCTGCTGTCCAATGCCCTGAAATACTCCGAGCCGGGCGGACGGATTGAGATCAGCCTGACGCCCAGAGGGCATCAGCGGGAAATCGCCGTTTTCAACACGGGAGAGCCGATCGATCCGGAAGATCAGGAGCGAATTTTTGACCGCTTCTGGCGGGCAGACCCGGCTCATGGGCGGGAAACCGGCGGCCACGGACTGGGCCTGGCCATCGCCCGTTCCATTGTGGAAACCCATAAGGGGCGGATTTCCGTGGACAGTGGAGAGGGCAAAGGCACAACCTTTACTGTTGTGCTGTAGCGGAGGGGGATCTCCTGCCTCCACAGGAATCAGCGAAGAGGAAACGAATACAGGATCGTCATCGAACCAGCATGACAGAATGGAACGAACGGTTCGCTGAGATGACGATGGAGGGATGCGCATGAAAAAACGGATTACCCCGGTCACTTTTCATTATATCCTGATCACAGGCGGATTCTGGATGAGCTTTTGCCTGATCACCTCCTATGCGGCTGTTTATCTGCAGGGGGCCGGATATAACAACATGGAGCTCGGCCTCATCATGGCCCTGGGCAACGTGGCCGCTGCCGTGCTGACACCGATGCTGGGTTCCTGGATGGATCGAAACAGAAACATCCGTCCCGCATCTGTGGTTTATGTGCTGCTGACCGTGCAGACCGCCCTGCTGCTTGTTCTTCGGTTCAATCCTCATCATAACTGGGTCAACGCGGTTTGCTATGCCCTGTATATGGCTGTGCTCCTGCCTGTCAACGCGGTGAATCTGGATCTGTGCGTGCGGCTGGAGCATGCCCGCGCTCCCCTGGACTTTGGGCTGGCGCGGTCCATGGGAAGTTTCTCCTTTGTGATCATTTCCACCCTGCTGGGCCTTCTGACAGAGCGTTTCACGTTCCTGGTGCTCCCCTGGGCCGGCATTGCCGTGATTGCCTTGCAGGCCTACGGCAATCAATTGATCGATCGGGATCTGAGTGCCGCTCAGCGGCAACTGCCTGCGCAGGAAACCCGGGAGAAATCCGCGTCGCTGTTGACGTTTGCACGGGAGAATCGCCGTTTCTGCCTGATGCTTTTCGGGACGATCCTGATTTTTATTGCCCACAACATGGACGGGAATTTCCTGATCAACCTGATCGAAAACCTGGGAGGCGGGACGGCCATCATGGGGTATGTGGCAGCATTTACCGCCATCATCGAAGTGCCTGTGATGATGTTTTCCAGCCGCCTGTCGAAACGGTGGGATACGGTTCAGTATATCCGAATCAGTTTCATTTTCTTTGTCCTGAAAGCGCTGGCCTATGCTCTGGCTCCGAATATCCCGCTGTTCTTCGCGGCGCGGCTTCTGCAGGCGCCGAGCTATGCCCTGTATACCGTGCTGATCGTCAGCTATGCGGACAGCGTTGTCGCACGGAAGGATTCTGCCAAAGCACAAAGTCTGGCTTTCAGCGTGACTACGGTGGGTTCAGTGCTGGCCAGCGCCCTGGGCGGACGGATGTTTGATACCATGGGAGTCCGGGGAACCATGCTGATTGCCTCAGCCATCGCTGCGGTAGGCGCGGTTATCGCGATCGCCGGTACCTTCGGGACATCTTCGGAAAAAATAAAAAAACCGTGACAAAAAATGGATTTCACTCATTTTCCTCTTGCCATGGGGATGACAATGTGCTATAATCGAAATGTTCCGGCGAAGCATGGGATTATAGCTCAGCTGGTTAGAGCACCACGTTGACATCGTGGG
>CADBLV010000043.1 GCA_902795555.1 uncultured Eubacteriales bacterium
AATTTTGCTTTAATTTTCAAAAAAGGAAAAATCGCCATTTTTTTTATTTTTCCAGACAAAAAACAGGGTGGCAGGAAGGCGAACGGGACCGATTGCAGAGGGAGGTCAACCCCCGGTTGCACTAAAAATGGTTGCACTAAAACTTCAAATCTTCTGGAACCGTTGAAATATAAGGGATTGCGAGGAGACGGCGGTTGCACTATAAAATTTCGGCTCGGACATGAAATCGCCGGAAGCGTTGGGAAATAAGGCTTTGCGGGGTGTTCCCGGTTGCACTAAAATTTAGTGCAACCGGGGGTCTGGTTGCACTAAAACCTGGCTTTTAAGATGAGACTGGGGAAGGACGCAGGGGGAGAACAAAAGTGACTGTGCTGCCGGTTGTGAAGAAAATCACGCTGAATCCAGGAGAGGTGAGTCTGTACGTGGGATCGGAGCAGACGATCACAGTACAGCCTGTTATCGATCCGGAAACCGTTCCCGCGAAATATCTCAGCTGGAAGGCCGGGAAGGAAGGCATCGCGGAAGTGACGATTTCAGAGGACGGCACGGCGACGCTGAAAGCCCTCGCGGCCGGGAACACTCAGATTGCCGTTTCCGAGCCGGGCGGCAAGAAGGCTGTGCTGAAAGTCAGAGTGATGGAACCGGTTGCTTCGGTAACCCTTTCTCTCAACGGCAAGCCGGCGGCCGGAAAAGGCGTGAGTGTGAAGGCGGTGATCGAGCCGAAGAACGCCGGAAACAAAACCCTGGCATGGAGCCTGAATGTGGACGAATCCATCGCGACCGTGACGAAGAACGGGACCGTGAAGATTGCAAAGGATGTCCCTGCCGGCACGGTGATCACAGTGACCTGCACAGCGAGCGGCGCTCCGGAACCGATCGAGGCTACACTGGATCTGACCGTCGAATAAAGACGATCGGGTATTTAAAAAGAGAGGCGGAATGCCTCTCTTTTTTGAAACCGACATTATACGGTCAGCGCGTTAATCCGCTTCAGTTCCTCGTCTGAGAAGACGGTATTCTCAATCGCCTTCACATTATCCAGAATCTGCGACGGTTTGGAGGCGCCGATCAGGACGCTGGTGACCACCTGATCCCGGAGAATCCAGGCCAGGGCCATTTCCGCCAGAGTCTGGCCCCTCTGCTTCGCAATCTCATTGAGGGCGTGGATTTTCGACAGCATTTCCTCTGAGAGCTGGGTTTCCTTCAGAAACCGCCCATCCGTGCGGACGCGGCTGTCGGCGGGAATCCCGTTCAGATAACGATCCGTGAGCATTCCCTGGGCCAGGGGGCTGAAAGTGATGATGCCTTTGCCCAGCTCCCGTGAGGTTTCCTTGAGGCCGTTGCGCTCGATGGCGCGATCCAGGATCGAATATCGATTCTGATTGATGACAAAGGGCACTTTTTCATCCCGCAGGATCGCTTCCGCCTTTCGAAGGTTTTCCCCGTCATAATTCGACAGGCCCACATAGAGAGCTTTTCCGCTGCGCACCGCCTGGGCCAGGGCTCCCATGGTTTCCTCCAGGGGGGTCGACGGGTCCATGCGATGATGATAGAAAATATCCACATAGGGAAGGCCGAGACGCTCCAGGCTCTGATCCAGACTGGCGAGGAGATATTTCCGGGAACCCCAGTCTCCATAAGGACCTTCCCACATGTAATAGCCGGCCTTTGTGGAGATGATCAGCTCATCCCGGTATCCGCGGAAATGTTCCCGCAGGATGCGGCCCAGGTTCTTTTCGGCGCTTCCGGCTTCGGGGCCGTAATTATTGGCCAGGTCGAAATGGGTGATGCCGCAGTCGAAGGCCGTGAAGCAAAGGGCCTTCATGTTTTCCATGGGAGATGTGTCGCCGAAATTATGCCAGAATCCCAGGGAAACCAGGGGCAGCTTCAGGCCGCTGCGTCCGCAGGGGGCATAACGCATGTGCTGATAACGATTCGAAGAAGGGCAATACATCGATTTCATACCTCCGTTTTATCATTTTCATTTCGTCGGTCGACAGCAGGGTTCGGATCGGCAGGGGACGCAATCAGGCGGGCGGAAAGGCGCTCCGCGAAAAAGAGGGCCGCCAGGCTCACGATCATGACCGCATAGAGCAGGACCCGGGAGAGGGACGTTTTATCCAGGGCGAACTCGATGGCCACAATGACGGCGCAGACCGCCAGTCCGATCAGGGCCGGAATCCACCATCCTTTTCGATCGCGAGCGCGCAGACCCCGAATCAGCAGCACGCCTTCCGCGAAGAGGAAGCAAAAGAGTTGCTCCGCCTTGACGAAGAGCCAGGAGATGCTGCTGGACCGCAGGCTTTCCAGAAAGATCTGCACCACGCACACTGCAAACAGCGTTCGCACAAAGCAGGAGGGATCCTTTGACCATTTCAGGGCGAAACAGGCGATGATCAGCGCGGCGAAGCCCTCGAGGACGAAGACCGCCAGATAATATTCCACATAGCTGCCGTCTCCAGAAAAATCAATGCCGACGCCGAGCGGGAACGGAAGCACAGTATCCTCAGGGAGTTCCCCCACGCCCAGCATGCCCAGGAAGTATTCGGCGAAGCGGGAAAGGGCGATCAGCAACGCCCCGGCGGGCGCGAAAACATTCAGAACCGTACGGGCCGGCTGCTTCATCAGGCGGGCAGTCAGAAACACCGCCAGGATAACCCCCGCGACACCTCCGAAGAAGGACATCTGATCGGGCCGGAGGGTCAGCCAGAAGGTTTGCGTTTCCGAGGGCAGATTCACATAATAATTGATCCGGATCAGAAAATAAGCAAGTTTGGCGCACAGCAACCCCAGCAGGCCGGAAAGAAGGGTTCCGAGCAACGCAAGAGGCACGGCCTTGGCTTTCAGCGCCGGGTTTTTCCGAGCCAGCAGGTAGAAGACGATGCCTGTCAGGACCAGAGAACAGGCCATCATCCACCAATAAGCAGTTTCATTTTCCATGGGAGACCTTCCTTTTTCTTTCCCGGACCGGACAGAAGCTGTCCGGGAGATGATCCGGCGCGATGATCAGTGAAAATCAGCGCTGGCGAAATAGATGATATCCGAGATTTTCCGGGGCTGATTGCCGTCCTCATTGACATTATTGACCTTCTGGCCCAGGAACATCATCTGGGTGGACTCCCCGCCATCGAGGGTATAGACCGTCTGGCAGGGGGCGATGGACAGGGCGATTTCCCGCATAGTCGGCAGATCCGAGCCATAATGCGCGCAGCAGACGACCATATACTGAAGGGGGCCGAGCTGGGCGATGCACATCCGCTGGCTGCGCTTCTGGGGATAGGCCCATTCCGGCGAATGAGACAGATCCAGAATCGCTTCATCGGACACCCGCTCTCCGTCAATCACCAGGGCCGGGCCGAACTGGAAGGCGTTGATTACTTTCTTCCCGTTGATCATGGTTTTGTCCATCGTTTCCAGATCGCTGCCGGCGGGGATGACATGAAAGTCCCCGTCCTCATCGATCAGCAGCAGATCGAGCGAAGAAGCCACAGAATCCCTGTATACCTTTCCCTGACGAAGGATGAAGGTGTTTGCCACGTTACCATTGAAGGTGGCAGGGAAATCTCCGTTTACTGCCAGGATCGCATTGACCCGCTTGGCCAGCTTTGGGCCCGGAACCTTCGTGTTTGAGGCGAAATCTTTATTGTCCGCGGGGAGCGTGCGCAGCTGGGAGGCATCGGCGATGGTGATGATCGCATAATAATAGGTACATTCAAACTCCTTGCTGGGCACCCGATGACGCTCCACACGAATGGTGGGATCTTCATAGACCTCCAGATCCGAGGAATACTTTACAGTGTAGGGAGCGCCGCCGGAAAGATCAATGGGGAGCTTCTTCGGTGCCGATTCCTCCACGAACGCGGACGACACCAGGAGCATCAGAAGCAGGCAGCAGGCCAACAGACGTTTCATACTTTTTCTTCCTTTCGAATCAGGAATTGTCAGACTCCGGGCTTTCAGAGGTTCCGTCCAGCGGAATCCAGACGTTTTCCCTGAACACTTTCCGCATCGCCTCATATCGGGGATGCTTGCGCCAGCCGTTTCCGACAGACGATTTGGCAGAGGAATCGATCTGCGTGTCCGGGAGGGCTTCCCGCAGGCGGGCTACGGCTTCCGGATCCGGCTTATGGAGGGGATTATGGGAATTATACTGGGTGATCCAGAGACGATCGAGCCAGGTCATGTTCTCAAGGGGGGCGATGCTTTCAATCCGATTGAAGCCGATGTTCAGGTCCTTCAGTTTCGTGAGACGGTCGATGCCTTCGAGGGAACGGATGTCATTATAGAACAGCTCCAGATATTCCAGATCCTTCAGGGCTGTGACGGGGGTGATATCCTGAAAGGTGTTGTCGACGACGATGAGGATTTTCAGATTCGGCAGATCGCTGAGAAAAGAGAGATCGGACACGGCATTATGGCCGATATCCAGAGCCAGGAGATTCGGGCAGTATTTGAGGACGGAGAAATCTTCCGTCTTATGCCTGGCGGAACGGTCGCTGTGCGCCGTGGTGAAGGCGACGGCATCCGTCCGCACCTCATGATCTCCCAGGGCCATGGTCCAGCCGAACTCTATCTCCGGGAAGGCTTCCGCCATCTCTTCTACACGCTTTCGCGGGACTTTCGTGGCGAACATGTCCACCTTCTTCAGATTGGGGAGGGAGCGCAGGAAGGCGTAGAAGGCTTCATAATCCGCCGATCCCACCTTTACTTTGCCCAGATCGATCTCGGCGGCGTCCGCCGGAACTGTGAGCTTTTTGAAGCGAACCGTTTCCGGTTCGGACGTTTCCAAAGCAGATGTTTCCGCTTCCGTCCGGGTGACCGTCTTTTCCGCTGCCGCGGCTCCTGCTTCCGCACCGCTCACTGCCGGGAATTGTGCGACACAAAGCGACAGAACCAGCAAAAGAAGCAGCGCCCATCTCCCGCGTTTCCCGATCTTCATGCCGCGCCCTCCTGAATCAGGTCGGTTTTCTTCACCATGCCTCCGCTGATGACCGCCATTGCGATGGCAGCGGCGCCCATGACCATCCAGCACAGATCCATCCGCATCCAGGCCAGGAAGCCGATTTTCTTTTCCAGGGCGAACTCCATGGCCATGATAACCCCGCAGCACAGCAGGATCAGGCCGGCCCGGACCAGAACCGAGCGGAAGAGATCCTGCCTGCCGCGCGCGCGAACCAGGCAGCAGCAGGTGACCAGCGCGAGGGCAGGGAGCACCAGCAGCTGATTGACCTTCACAAAGCCCCATTTCAGCTCCAGGTCGATCCGCAGGCTTTCGAGCACCGTTTGCAGGGAGGCATAAAGCGCCAGAAACAGCAGCGCTTTCGTTCCGGCCCGACGGCATTCCGAACGATTGACCAGGAAGAAGATGACCAGCGCGGCAATCGCTTCCAACAGGAAAACGGCAAAGCACCAGTCGCCATACTGATCCTGCACCGCAAAGGGGAAGCGAAGGAAGAAAGACGCATCTTCCAGGGGAAACATGGTTCGCTCCAACATGGGATCAAACCATTCTTCCACATATTCACCCATCCCGGTGTTCGCAAAAAACTCCGCGGCGCGGGCCAGGGCCACAAACAGCGCAAAGGGCGCGGCGGCCGCGTCCATGATCGCGGCAGGGCGCTGACGCGTGATTTTTCCTGTCACAAAAGCGGCAAGGGCCAGGCCGGCCATCACCCCATAAAACATATAGCCGCCTTCATTCAGGCGGAAAACGGTTTCCACTCCCCGATCGAGAAACCAGGAGAGGGAGCAGAGAAAATAGGCAAACCTGCCGAGGAGCAGCCCCAGCGGAATCGCAAAGACAGCGAACCAGCTGACCGAACCGGCCTGTAAATGTCCGCTCCTCTGCCCGTTTCCTTTCTGATTTCCGCTCTGCAGCTGCATCAGCAGCAGGGCAAACAGCGCCGAAACGGCCAGGGCCAGACCGTAGGGATAGATCTTCAGGGGACCGAGAGAAATGGTTTTCATGAATCAGTCACCTGCCGCGGACGCAAAATAAATGATGTCGGAGATGGGCCGGCTGTTGGCCACGGGATGGATCAGCTTCCCGCCGACCAGCAGATGGGTCGAGCCGCCGCCATCGAGATTGTAGGCGATTTTGCATTCCGGAAGGATTTCGGGAATATAATTGGCCAGCTCCTGCATGTTCATGCCCACACTGTTACCGCCGTCGATCTCCACGACGGCATATTTGAGATGATCCAGCTGGCAGATACAGATCCGCTGCGTGGCCATGTTGGGCGTGTGCTCGCCTTTCCGATCAATCTCCTGGGCTACGCCATCGCGCACAAGGGTGGGCCCGAAGGTGAAAGTGTTCACGGCCTTGCGACCTTTTGCTTCCAGATCGGCAAGGAAGGCGACCATATCTGCGCTCGAGGCCGCGGGCACGACGGAAAAATCTCCCTCGCTGTCGATGACCAGCACATCGCGAGGCGCGCTCTGCTGATCGAGGGCATCCCGATAAAACACCCCCTGGCGGACAATATATCCGAAATTGAAGGTGTATTTGGCAAAATCCGCATTCAGCGCCACCACTGCGTTGGCCCGCTGGGCCATCTTGTTGGAACGCTCGGTTTTCCGATCCTCATAGCTGTCGCCGCTGAAAAGGGTGCGCAGCTGGGAAGGATCGCTGATCTCAATGATCACCCAGCGGCAGGTCGTCCTTTCGGCGCTGGATTTCGGTTTCCGCTTCGCGCTGAAAACCTGCACATGAATGGATTCATCCTGATATTCATCCTTCGAAATCCATCCGTTTTCCTTCAGGGGACGGCCGTGAACCGTCATGTCCATTTCCAAAGGCTCGACTTCGGCAAAGGAAGGAGAGGAAAGGACCAGGGTCATCGCGAAAAGCATCAGCACAGCAAGGATCCAACGAACCGTATTCCCACGCATGCAACGTCCTCCAGACAAGCATTCAATCCAGGGCAAAACCATCGCTTATTGTATCGGATCGGGCCGGGAAAGTCAATTGATTTTACGCGATGGTTTGCACCGGGAGCACAGTTTACACAGAGAATGAACCTGTGGTAGAATATGGGCGGAAGACAGACGGAGTCCATCGGGAAGCGGACGGGCCCCAAAGGAGGTGTGCTGAACCCTATGTCGGCAGCACAGAAAAAAACCATCCGGGAATGGCTGTATATCACGGCCGGAATCCTGGTGATGTCAGTCGGGATTTATTTCTTTAAGTTTCCCAATCATTTTTCCACCGGTGGCGTTACCGGTATCGCCATCGTGATGGGGCATTATCTTCCCGAAATCTCTCCGGCTACGCTGGTGACGATTATCAACGTGATTCTACTGGGAATCGGATTTCTGGTGCTGGGGAAATCCTTCGGAATCCGGACGGCTTACGCATCGCTGCTGATGTCCGGCACGCTGCAGATGCTTGAAGCAATCTGCCCCATGACGGAGCCGATGACGCACCAGCCGCTGGTTGAGCTGCTTTTCGCCGTGGGCCTGCCTGCGGTTGGCTCCGCCATCCTGTTCAACCTGGGCGCTTCTTCGGGCGGAACGGATATTATTGCGATGATTCTGAAAAAATACACCTCCCTGAACATCGGCCTGGCCCTTCTGTGCAGCGATATCATCATCACGATCTCCGCGTGCTTCGCTTTCGGCATGGAAACCGGTCTGCTTTCGATTCTCGGGCTGCTGATCAAGTCGCTGTTCATGGACGTGGTGACCGACAACTTGAAGACGAAGAAGTGTTTCCAGATTATCACCTCCATGCCGCGGCCGATCGAAACTTTTATCACGGACAATCTGCACCGCGGCGCAACCGAGCTTCACGGCGAAGGCGTGTATACCCATGAAGGGAAAGCGATTCTGCTGACGGTGGTTTCGCGATATGAAGCGGTGCTGCTGCGCAACTTTGTCCGGAGGATGGATCCCAAAGCCTTCATTATAATTACTTCAAGCACTGAGATTATCGGGAAAGGATTCCGCGGGTTTAACTGAAGCCGGTTTTCCGGAGCGGAGACCCACGGGCCGACGCGGCCGGATTTTGTAAAATGAACAAGACGGGAAGGAGTCCATTGAAATGAGTAAGAAAAACCCGTCCATACTGTCGCTGCTGCTGGCCTTTGTAATGGCGATATCTCTGTGCCTGTCATCGGCCGCCATCGGCGAGGGAAATGTGGATCCATCCGTTTCCGCGGATCTCCGGGCTGCCTGCGAGGAGGGGAAGGATTTATGGTTTGGAATCAACGGGAAGCCCTATGACCGGGAGGCCGCTCTGGAGAGCTTCCGAGCTGCCGCGGAAGGGGGATATGCCGACGCTTATGCCAATTTGGGGACCGCCTATCTATACGGAACCATCGCGGAGAAGGACGAAGCGGAAGCGGTGAAATGGCTCGAAATGGCTGCGGAGAAGGGATATCCTTACCGGCTGGCCGAGTGCTATTACAACGGCGAAGGCGTTGACTGTGATTATCAGAAAGCCCTGGCGCTGTATCAGCAGACGCTTTATTCCAACGCGGCGAACAGCTACGGCGCAAACCCGGCCTATCAAAGAATCGGATACATGTATTATGAAGGGCTGGGTGTAAAATATGACGAGGCAGAGGCGCTGAAATGGTATGAAAGAGGAATTTCGGACGGAGACCCTGCCTGTATGATTCAGACCGCCTACTCCTATCGCAATGGCATCGGAACGGATGCCGACATGGGGAAAGCGATGGCACTTTATGAAGCGGCGGCGAAGAAAGGTCAAACCGGATACTTCCTTGAGATCGGTGACCACATCTGTTTCATAAATGATCGTATGTGCCTGAGCGATATACACCGGACGGAAAAACAGGAGTGGGTCGCATGGCGCAGGATGAACGGATGAACAAGCTACCGGAACGTTTTCGCAAAGTCCACCGGTACCATCAAAAACGGGAGGCCTTATGACGCAATCAGCCACAGAAATGAATCCGGATATCCCCTGCATGGAAGCGCTGCAGCTGGCCGGTAAAATCATCATGGAAAACGGCGGAGAAACCTACCGGGCCGAGGAGACGGTCAACCGAATGGGAAACGGCTTCGGCCTTCAGGAAGTGGACAGCTTCGCGGTGCCCAGCGGGTTGTTTATCAGCTATCGCGGCGAGGACGGGAAACCCGTTACCAGCGTTCGTCGGGTTCGACGACATGACCGAAACCTGACAAGGGTCAATGAAACCAACCAGGTTTCCCGGCAGGTGGCCGCCGGAGAAACGGACTGCTGCCGGGCTTTGCACCGACTCCGCGAGATCGAAAGCCTTCAGGGCGATTTTTCCGGAGGATGGTTTCTGCCGGCCGCTTTCCTCTGCGCGGCAGGATTCGCTGCCATGTTCGGAGCAAACTTTCCTTCCATGGGATGCGCCGGAATTGTGGCCGCGGCGGTGCAGGTGGCAGAGGCGTTTCTTCGGCGCTTTCGCACCCGCGGCTTGGCCGCATCGGTGATCGGCGGGATGCTGACCACGCTGATTCCGCAGATCCTGGCCCTGCTGCTGCCCGTTTTACAGACGGAACTGGTCATTGCCGGGGCGATCATGCCCCTTGTTCCCGGGCTCGCGATGACCAACGCGGTTCAGGACACCATGTGCGGAGATATGCTGTCCGGGCTTTCTCACGGGGCACAGGCGATTCTGAGCGCTTTCCTGATCGCCGGCGGAGGGCTGCTGGCCATCAGCATCATGAAGCTGGTAACAGGGAGGGTGTTATGATGCCGGACTGGGCGGAATCCATTCTCCGGGCGGCCGGTGGCGCTTTTTTCGGAGCGGCAGGCTTTGCCATGCTGGTTCATGTACCGAAACGGGCCTGGCTTTCCAGCGGGTGCATCGCAGCATTGTCCTATCTGCTGTATTGGGGGCTGGCTCAATGGGGGATTCCGGATCCCATGGCCGTTTTCGTCGGATCGATGTTCGGAGCCACGGCAGGCCTGTTTTGTGCCCGACGAAAAAAGATCATAGGCACCGTGTTCCTGATGTCCGCAGTTGTCCCGGTAGTACCCGGACTGGGGCTGTATCGGATGATGGTTCTGCTCGGGCAGGGGCATCTGGCGGCCGGAGCGGAAATCGGGATCAGTGCGATGATCACCGTGGCGATGATCGCGCTGGGGCTCGGTGCCGGCGCCTATGCCGACCGCCTTCTGTGGGAAAGACATCTTCTGTCTCCGAGACGTAGAGCGGGAGCGAAATCAGAAAGGTCAACCGATCAGATGGGCGGACGCGAAAAAAACGGTTCGACGGGAAGAAAACAGGAACAGGCTTGAATTCCGCCCCTTAAAGGCGGTATAATGATGACGGCTTTTTCAGGCAGATCCGGAAAAAAGATGATCGGAGGGACCATCCAATGGCGCGAAGATATCTTGTCAGCGATGTACTGCAGGCGATCATCAACCGTGAGATGAAAGTGTATTATCAGCCGAAGTATGACGCAACGACAAACCGTATGAAGTCCGCTGAAGCCCTGGTTCGATGGGTGAAGGAAGACGGAACGATTGTGATGCCGGCGGAGTTCCTGCCGATTATGGAACAATCCGATGCCATCACGATCCTGGACTGGTATATGGTAGAAGAAGTATGCTGTTTTCTGGAACGCGTGAAGACGGAAAACATTAAACCGCGCCAGGTGTCGGTCAACTTCTCCCGCTGGCACCTGCACGAGGAAAACATGCCGCAGCGCCTGGCAGATGTGCTGGACGCTCACCATCTGGATCACAGGCTGATTCTGGTGGAAATCACCGAGTCCGCCATGATCAACGAAGAAGAGCGCATGCGGGAGCTGGTGGCCGAACTCCATGAAAAGGGATTCGAGTTTTCCATTGACGATTTCGGAAGCGGCCTTTCCTCGCTGAGCATGGTGGCGGACACCTATCCGGACGAGATCAAGATTGACCGATCCCTGCTTCGACAGAATTGCGAGGATGAGCGGGAACGGATCATTCTGGAAAGTATTTTCCTTTTTGCCAACAGACTGAACATGCGAACGGTGGCGGAAGGCGTGGAAACCAAGGAACAGCTCGGCTTCCTCCGAACCTGCAACTGCAATCTGATTCAGGGATTCTATTTCGACAAACCCCTGCCGGAGGAGGCTTTCAAGGAGCGGCTGATCAACCGGAACCGGAATGTCGAAGAAGAAGATATCCTTCAGATTCAATCCGCCTCCGCGGCAGTTCAGCTGCTGCTTCAGGCGATGCTGAGCCGATATCCGCTTGTGATCTACGGTAACCTGACGCGAAACAGCTTCTATATGATGACCTATGAAAACTTTACATCCACCAGCTGCCCGTCCACCGGAAGCATCGATGATCTGATCGCTCACGGAACTCGTTCCATGCATCCGGACGATCAGAATCGGTGGTATCAGACCTTCTGCCGGGACAACCAGCTGCGACTGTATCACGAAGGGGTCGGGAGTTTTCACCTGATCACCCGGCAGATCGGGGACGACGGCGTATACCGAAAGGTGGAAACCAGCAACTATTTTGTTAAAAGTCCCGCTAGCGAAGACATCCTCGTGATCAGCCTGTGCAACAACATCGATGAGGAATAAAAAACATTGCATTCATCAATCATTGAAGGAGTGAATGAAAATAAAACCGATCCTGATTGTGCTGCTGGCCGTGACAGCCATCATGAGCCTGATCTCTTTCTTCCTGATGCGCCATGACAAACAGTGCGCGATCAGGCAAGTGCGGCGCGTGCCTGAAAGGACGCTTTTTCTGACAGCGATTCTGTTCGGAGCCACGGGCGGAACGGCGGCCATGTTTATCTTCCGTCACAAGACAAAGCACTGGTATTTCAGACTCTTTTTCCCTCTGCTGATGATTGCGCAGATCGCTTTCATCGTCTATGCGGCGGTACGGCTGTGAAATATTTCGTACCGGGTCCAGCATGGAGACAGAGTTTCTGAGCAGGCATCAGGGGACACTCTCCATGTTCGGTTATCAGGCTTCTTGGGCAGACAGAAGGGGAAAGTCACCATATGCGGTTCCTAAGACTGTATGAATAATTCCGTGCAAACCTTTGCATAATGTGGACAAGAACAGCAAATCGTGATATAATCCGATCAAATCCAGGAACTGAATACTGAAAACCGGGAGGAGAAGCCTATGAGCGTCAATATCAACATCCGGAATGCCGTGAAGAAATACGGAAACAATACCGTGATTGAGAATTTGTCCGTGAGCATTCGGGGCGGTGAGTTTTTTACCCTGCTGGGCCCAAGCGGCTGTGGAAAAACCACACTTTTGCGCATGATCGCGGGTTTCAACTCCATTGAAGGCGGCGATTTCTATTTCAACGATACGCGGATCAATGATCTGAACCCTGCGAAGCGGAACATCGGCATGGTGTTTCAGAACTATGCGATTTTCCCGCATATGAGCGTCAGGAAAAACGTGGAATTCGGACTGAAAAACCGGCCGAGAGAAAAGCGGATGGAGAAAGCCGCCCTGCACGCACAGGCGGATAAATTTCTCAAGCTCATGCAGATTGACCAGCTTGCGGACCGGATGCCGGCCCAGCTATCCGGAGGCCAGCAGCAGCGCGTGGCTCTGGCCAGAGCCCTTTGCATTGAGCCGGATGTGCTGCTGATGGATGAGCCGCTGTCCAACCTTGACGCGAAACTGCGCGTTGAAATGCGCACGGCGATCAAGGAGATTCAGAACAGCGTCGGGATCACGACGGTATATGTGACACACGACCAGGAAGAGGCGATGGCGGTTTCCGACAGGATCGCGGTCATGAACGGCGGAGTGATTCAGCACATCGGCACGCCGAAAAACATCTATCAACGGCCTGCAAACACCTTTGTGGCCACCTTTATCGGACGAAGCAACATTCTGAAGGGCAACATGAGCGCGGCCGGCGGCAAGGCATCTGTCAGCCTGCCCACAGGATACACCGCGGTGTTTGACAACGTGGAGGAGGCGAACATGTACGATCAGCCGGTAATCCTCTGCGCCCGCCCGGAAGAACTGCTGGTTGAAACCGGCGATGGGGAAGGCATGAAGGCGATGATCGACAGCTGCGTCTTCCTGGGACTGAACACCCATTACTTTGTCCATCTGCTGTCTGGAGAGCGGGCGGAGATTATCCAGGAATCCAGCATTGACTCGATCATTCAGCCCGGGACGGAAGTGCGTCTCCGCCTGAACACGGAAAAGGCCAACATCTTCTGTGAAGACGGAAGCCGCAACCTGCTGAAGGGCGTGGAGAACGACCTGGGGAAAGAGGTGGGGTGAGATGAGAAAAAAGGCAGAAGTCTGGACAGTGATCACCTGGATTTTTCTGGCGCTGTTCGCCCTGTTCCTGGTATATCCCATGTTTGGAATTCTGAAGCAGTCGGTCATTAACTCAGAAGGACAATTCACCCTGGAACAGTTTGAAAAATTCTTTTCGACACCCTATTATTCCAGCACGATTCAGAACAGCTTTGTGGTTACTATCGCCGTGACACTGGTGACACTGCTGCTGGGCATTCCCTTTGCCTATTTCTATTCCTTTTATCAGATGAAGGGCAGCAAATTCCTGTTTGTTATTGCGATCCTGTGTTGCATGAGCGCACCATTCATCGGCGCCTACAGCTGGATCATGCTGCTTGGGCGCAACGGCGTGCTGACCGTGTTCCTGAACGACACATTCGGCATCAAGATCGGCAGCATATACGGCTTCGGCGGCATCCTGATGGTGCAGGCGTTCAAATTCTTCCCGCTGGTTTTTGTGTATATGAACGGGGCTTTCAAGTCGATCGACAACAGCCTTGTAGAGGCTTCCGCCAATATGGGATGCACGGGGATCAAACGATTCTTTACCGTGATTATGCAGCTGTCCATGCCCACAATTCTGGCCGCGAGTCTGCTGGTGTTCATGCGGGCATTCGCGGATTTCGGTACACCGCTTCTGATTGGCGAAGGCTATCGAACCTTCCCTGTTGAAATCTACAATCAGTATCTGGGTGAGAACGGAACAGACCATAATTTCGCAGCGGCGATTTCCGTGATCGCCATCGTGGTGACCGCCCTGGTGTTCTTCATTCAGAAGTGGACGACCAAGAAATTCAACTTCTCCATCAACTGCATGAATCCGGTGCAGAAGCGCAAACCCAAAGGCATCAGCGGGATCCTGATGTATATCTACTGCTATGGCCTGATCGCGCTGGCCTTCCTTCCGCAGATGTATATCGTCTATCTGTCCTTCCGCAACTGCGACGGCGCGGTGTTCAAACCCGGGTTCAGTCTGGTCAATTATGAAAAGGCCGTGAAGAAGCTGCTGGTTCGATCCATCAACAATACGCTGATCTTCGGCATCATCGCCCTGGCGATCATCATCCTCTTCGCGATCCTGATTGCCTATCTGGTGGTTCGCCGTCCGCGTCCTCTGAACCATACGATCGATACCCTTTCCATGCTGCCCTACATCATGCCCGGATCCATTATCGGCATTGCCCTGGTGATTGCCTTCGGCAAGGCGCCGTTCGCCCTGACAGGGACTATGACCATTATGATCATCGCCCTTGTAATTCGTCGAATGCCGTATACAATCCGTTCCGCCACGGCCACATTGCAGAATATTCCCATCAGTACAGAGGAAGCCTCCCTGTCCCTCGGAGCGGGGAAGCTGAAAACCTTCCTGAAGGTGACGACCCCCATGATGGGCAACGGCATCATGAGCGGAGCCGTACTGAGCTGGGTGGCCATCGTGACGGAGCTGTCCAGCGCCATTATCCTTTATAACAACCGGAATATCACCCTGACTATGAGCACCTATGTGGCCATCAGCCGCGGAAACGACGGCCTGGCCTGTGCCTTTGCCGCGATTCTGACGGTGCTGACCGCGATTTCCCTGATCCTCTATCTGGCTGTCACCAAGAGCGAGGATATCAAGCTTTGATTCCCGGGCGCAAGGCGCGCCTGAAAAATATTAAAGGAGGGTTCTTTCCCATGAAGAAACTGTTGGCTTTCCTGCTGGTGTCCGTGATGATGCTGACCGCCGTGTCCGCCTTCGCGGAAAGCGTGTCCGGGCCCCTGGTGCTGTACAGCTCCATGACGGACAACGACATTGACAACCTGATTGAATGCTTCAACGAAGTCTATCCTGACGTGGAAGTTGAAGTGGTCAATGGCTCTGCCGGCGAACTGCAGGCCCGGACCCGTGCCGAAGCGGCGAATCCCCAGGGCGACGTGCAGTGGGGCGGTCTGTCCCCGTCCGACGGCAGCAAGAACGATGATATCTACGCACTGTACACTTCTCCCTATGAAGAAGATTTACCTGAGGATTATCGTTCTCACAACGGCCGGTACAATCAGGATCATCTGAGCACAGTGTGCTTCTGTGTGAACGTAAACCTGGAAAAGGAACTGGGTCTGACCATCAAAACCTATGAAGATCTGCTGAATCCCGCCCTGAAGGGTCGGATTGTGCTGAGTGACCCGAACAGCTCTTCTGCGGCCTGGAACAACCTGTGCAACATTTTCGCCGTTTACGGCTACGACAGCGATGAAGCCTGGGCTATCATGCGCGGGCTGCTGGAGAACGGCATGGTGATTTCAACCTCTTCCTCCGTCTGCTTTAAGGCCGTGGACAGCGGCGAATATGTTGTCGGCCTGACCTATGAAGACGGCGCCGATACCCTGCTGAAGGCCGGCTCCACGAACATCCGCATCCAGTACCCGGAGAACGGTGCTTCCGGCACGACCATGGGCTGCGCCATGATCGAAAACTGCCCGCATCCTGAAGCCGCCAAGGCGATGATCAATTTCCTGATGAGCCCGGAAGGACAGCAGACCCTGGCCACCCGTCTGGAAACCCTGCGCTTCACGAATCCGAAGGCTGTTTACGAAATCAAATATCTGCCGCCGGACAACACCATTAACTGGGTGTCCCGTGACACAGCCTGGCTGATTGATCACAAGGCGGAAATGCTGGAGAAGTGGAACACGCTTTATACCGAAACCAGATAATAAACGTTCTGAAATAACGGTTCCTGAAATATTCGGTTTTCACCGGAGCGGGTGGGGTTTCCTGCCTGCTCTTTTTAGGTGTTTCTGTTATGAGAGGCATATTTTGTTCGCGATCCGCTTCAGCGGGAGTGAGTACAAAATAGCCAACCGAACAGAATGACAGATGTGAACCTGCAGTTCACTGAGGAGGAAATCTTGAAAAAATGACAGCGCTTTGCTATACTCCTTTCTGAACGGAGGTATCTTTCATGCTGATTTATGTTATTCGCCACGGAGAGACGGAACTGAACGTCAGACAGGTGCGGCAGGGATGGCTCGATGCGCCGCTGAATCAGGCCGGACGTGATCTGGCCCGTCTGACGGGGCAGGCCCTGCGTAATATTCATTTCGACGGCTGCTTCTCAAGCCCCCTGATCCGGGCCCGGGAAACGGTAGAAATCGTGCTGCGGGAGAGTGGAAACGCCGACGTGCCCATTCAGACAGACGACCGACTGAAAGAAATCAACTTCGGCGAGGAGGAAGGCCTTCCCGCCACGGCCTGCGTCGGAAATCCGGAGGAGGAGAAACTTTTTTTTACGGATGCGTTCCGGTTTCCCGGATTTCCGGGCGGCGAAAGCATTCAGGATCTCTGCGAGCGAACCGGCTCATTTATGCGGGAACTGATTGAAAAAGAGGCATATGAAAACGTTCTGATCGGCGCGCACGGCTGCGCACTGCGGGCCATGCTGAACCCCTATTATGACCACCCGGAACATTTCTGGCAGGGACGGGTTGCCCTCAACTGTTCCGTGAGCATTCTGGAAGCTTCCGGCGGAAAAGCCCGGCTGCTTGAAAGCGACAAGGTTTACTACGATCGGGCTCTCATCGTGGATCATTATCAGAACATTGTCCGAAACTGATTACGTATCCTATTTCCCCGGAAGAAACGGGTTTTCGCAGAAAGGGGCCCATTCCTGAATGAAGAAACATCTGGCCGCGACGATCGTTCGTTACCGTATCCTGATTCTGCTGGCTGTTCTGGCTGTGGCGGTCTGGAGTGCTTTCCAGATCGGACGCACGAACATTAATTATGACGTTACCCGATACCTGTCCGACGACACGATGACCAAGCGGGCGCTGGCCGTTATGCGGGAGGAATTCGGCGCCACCGAACAGATTCGGATTATGTTTGAGAATCAGAACGAGGATACAATCAACGGGATCGTCAGGCAGCTTCGCGATATGCCGGAAATCCTGGCAGCACAGTACGAACCGGCCGCCGACCGGAAGCAGGTGGACGGGACGATTTATCAGCTGGTCACACTGACGCTGAATGACTGCGATACCGCTTCGCTGATTACCTCCCTGCGGACCATGTTTCCGGAGGCCGGACATTACCTTGTGGGTGGCTCCGCGGCAGATCAGCTGGATGTTCAGCGCATCATCGGAGCGGAAATTCCCGGTATCATGTCCATCGCTGTGGGCGTGGTGTGCATGGTGCTACTCATTACCAGCCATGCCTGGCTGGAGCCTCTTCTGCTGATGGTCGTATTTGCGATCTCGATTCTGATTAACATGGGCACCAACTTCCTTTTCCCGGATGTGTCTTTCATCACCTTCGCCGTATGCGCGATTTTACAGCTTGCCCTGTCCATCGATTATGCCATCATGCTTCTGCATACATGGAACGTGTTTTGCGACACGGGACTCAGTCCGGAAGAGGCTATGACTGACGCGCTGGCCCAGTGCTTTATGCGGATTGCCTCCAGTGCTTTCACGACGGTAGCCGGCCTGCTTTCCCTGCTGTTTATGAG